>NZ_JTLF01000109.1:0-6782 GCF_000798855.1 Enterobacter sp. ZOR0014
TTTTTTTGCCGGGTGGCGCTTCGCTTACCCGGCCTACGGTTCGAGGGTTTTGTAGGCCGGGTAAGGCGAAGCCGCCACCCGGCACCGCGGCACTAGCTAAACATCACCTGCGCCCAGCGCGCCAGCCCCGCGGTAACGGAGCCAAAGTCATCTCCACCGGCAATTGGAATACCCGGCAACTGTTCCGCCAGCGCTTTTTTGATCAGCGGTGAACGGGCGCTTCCGCCGGTCAGGTAGATGACGTCCGGCTTCTCTTTGCCGTTCTCCAGCGCGAGTTGCACCTGTTCCAGTATGCGCTGTAGCGGCTGCGCGAGCGCGGTCTCCAGCCCCTCCTGTGAAATCGCCGTGGCCAGATCGTCGCTGATAAATGGCAAGGACACCGCATGTTCAGCGCGGTTTGAAAGGGCAATTTTGCTCTCTTCGGCGGTGCGTACCACGCGGTAGCTCAGGCGCTGACGCCACACTTTATACAGCAGGGCGACTTTATCGGCGTCCTGCGCGTCACGCATCAGGTCATTCAGGAAGCGGCCGTTGGCGGTACTGTAAAAATCACTCTGCGCCGGGACGTCGTTGATGGCAATCGCGTTCCACCACGGCAGGATCGGCAGGGCGATGCCTTTTTCCGTTTGCCCGCCCATGCCGAGCAGCGGCATCAGGCTCTTGAATGCCAGGGCGATATCCAGATCGTTACCGCCCACGCGGCAGCCGCTGTGCCCCAGCAGGCTATTTTCACGGTCGCGGCGGTGATGCCACTGCGGCCCCATCAGCAGCAGCGAGCAGTCCGTTGTACCCCCGCCGATATCCACGACCAGCACCCGTTTTTCTTCCGTCAACGTGGCCTCAAAGTCCAGCCCCGCCGCAACCGGCTCATACTGGAACACCACGTCGCGAAAGCCTGCCCGGTGCGCCGCGCGCTCAAGGATCCCCTGCGCCTGCTGGTTGGCCTCATCGCCGCCCAGCCCCTGGAAGTTGATCGGGCGGCCAATCACGGCCTGGGTAATCGTCTCGGGGACCTGCGTCTGCGCCTGATGACGGATATGCAGCATCATGGCGCATACCAGGTCTTCAAACACCGCCACCTGCTGCGGCTTGAGGCCGCTGGCCCCGAGGAAAGATTTTGGCGATTTAACAAAGTAGACCTCTTCCGGGTCTTCAATGTAATGCCCGAGTGAAGAGAGGCCGAACTGCACGCTGGAAGGCGTAACGTCGATATCTTCCTCGCGGTTAAAGCTCACTGCCCGGCGCAGCAGCGCCTGGGTTTCTGCCGCAGTCGCCGGAACCTGATGGTGGCGGAACAGCCACTCGCTCACCGCTTCACGCGTCGGCGCGCAGAGCATTGACGGCAGCAGCGTGCTCTCTTTTTCCATTTTCAGGAGCTGTGGTTGTCCGTTTTGCATAATTGCAACCGAGCAGTTTGCCGTACCGTAGTCGAATCCGATAAACACAATAAATCCCCATGCCAGTGAGAAGGGGCGAGACTTTAGCGGAATGCCTGTCCGGCGACAACAGGAATATGAAAGCAAGGCGTAACACGCTTTTTCAGTTTATCCTGAGGGGAACAAAAAAGGAGCGACAATGTATACCCTGACCTGGCACCCCCCTTACGACTGGCAATGGATGTTTGGCTTTCTTGGCGCCCGTGCGGTGGCGGGGGTTGAGACGGTCACGGAAAGCTATTACGAGCGCAGTTTTGCCTGTGAAGGGCGTCAGGGGATCTTCCGCGTTACGCCGGACACGCAAACCCATACGCTACAGGTCACGCTGAGCCCGGGGTTAACGCTGGTGGCCGGACTTTGCCTTGAGCGTATCGGGCGTCTGTTCGATCTTGCCTGCGATCCGCAGGACGTCCACCGGACTTTGGGCGATCTCGGCGCCGCGCGGCCAGGCCTGCGTTTGCCCGGGGCGATGGATGCCTACGAACAGGGCGTGCGGGCCATTCTGGGTCAACTGGTCAGCGTGGCGATGGCGGCGAAACTGGCTTCACGCGTTGTCGCCCTGTGCGGCGAGCCGGTCAAGGATGCGCCGGGCTATGTCTGCTTTCCCTCCCCACAAGCCCTGGCGGCTGCCGACCCGCTGGCGCTCAAAGCGCTCGGGATGCCGGTCAAACGCGCGGAATCGCTGATTCATCTGGCACAGTCGGTCGTCGACGGGACATTTCCGCTCACGCCGCCTGAGGACGTTGAGGCAGGCATGAAGGCGTTACAACAACGGCCGGGTATTGGCCGCTGGACGGCAAATTACCTCGCCCTTCGCGGCTGGCAGGCGAAAGATGTGTTTCTTCCTGATGATTATCTGATTAAGCAACGTTTCGCCGGGATGACGCCTGCGCAAATTCGTCGCTATGCCGAGCGCTGGCAGCCGTGGCGCTCCTACGCGCTGCTGCACATCTGGTATACCGACGGCTGGGCGCCGTCAGTTGATGGCGAAATAACTGGTGTTGAGCAGTAGATCCAGCGGCTGCGGCTCGGCGATGGTGTCACCATAGATAAAATCAATGCCAATGCCGGAAAGCGTATCCATCATGATGGGCTGGTTGCAGGGGCCAGCGATGGTTCTCATCCCCAGACGCTGGGCATGGCCCTGAACGATGGTCACCATCATCTCATCCATCAGGTTGCCATAGACGTTGCTCACGACTTCGGCATCCAGCATCAGGTAATCGGCCATGTTCGGACTCAGGTGGGTGAAAATGTCCATGTCGCGGCCTATCTGGCTGAGGATCACGCGGCAGCCCGCCTGGCGAAGCTTTTGTAAACCCCGCTGCAGATTCTCATCCGAATCACACACCACGCCGGCAGGGATCACCAGATGCAGCAGACGGCCCGGCATTGGGCTTTTATCAAGAAGATCGAGGAGTTCGTCGACCAGCGTCACGCTGGCTAAACCGGCTGCCGAAAGCGGCAATGCGATCCCCATGCCTTTACTGGCGATCCTGGCGGCAGATGTCCGGAAGAAGTCGCTAAAGATGCGTCTGTCGAGGGCGTGCAGCAGTTCCGGCTCTGCCAGGCCAGAACGGAAGGCGTGTTCCTCCAGGACTTCGCCCTGGCTGGTCCACAGGCGCAGCGAAATCAGCCAGAAATTACAGCTCTCCGGTATGCGAGGGGAGGCGACGCTACGGGCTATCATCATCAGGTGATTGTCTTTGATCATGTGCCATTGTTCGTCCAGCGACATCATGCTGCGCGTGCTGTGATCCCGCTCCTGCTGCGGTTCGTAAACCGTCACGATGCCGCGCCCGCTGTTTTTCGAGGCATAACAGGCAATATCTGCCTGTGACATCACTTCTGACGCCAGGTGGTTATGTTCATCGATCAGCGTGATCCCGGCGCTGGCGCCAATTCGATGCAGGCGGCCTTCCCACATAAAGTGATAGTCGTTGATGCTATGGACCAGACGACCGGTGATATAGCGTGCGCTCTCAATATTGCAGTCCGGCAGCAACAGCCCAAACTCATCACCCCCCAGACGCGCCAGCACATCGCTGGAGCGCAGCATGGTTAACATCATGGAAGAGAGTTCCCGCAGCAGGGCATCGCCCGCCGCATGGCCTGCGGTATCATTGACGGCTTTGAAGCGGTCCAGATCGATAAAGACCAGCGCATGACGCTGCCGCGTCTCACGAACCGTTTGCAGGAGTCGTTTGAGGTGGTTTTCAAAGCTGACCCGGTTTGCCAGGTGGGTCAGGGCATCGTGCGACGCGCTGTAACTCAGCTGACGCAGCATTTTGCGCGACTCGGTGACATCCTGAATAACGATAACCGAGCCGATACTTTGTCCATCCAGCGTGCTGAGTGGCGTAATGCTGTAATGGATGTCAAACGCTCCACCCGTGCGGCAGTTCAGCACCACGTCCTGGTCGATATCTGAGCGTGACATATCCCCGCTGTGGATGTTCTCCATCAGCGGCCCTCGCTCCCCAAACGTGATGTGTAATACCTTGAGAACCGGCTGGCCGATAGCCTCGGTTTGTAGCCAGCCGCTCATCTTCTCGGCGACCGGGTTCATAAAGGTGACGTTCATGTCGATATCGGTACAGAGCACGGCTTCGCCGATGGAGTCGAGCGTGATATGCAGACGCTCTTTTTCCTGGAACAGCGCCTCGTTAAGCTGCTTAACCTCAGTCATGTCCATGTTGATGCCAAGCAAACGCTCGACTTCACCCTCTTTATTCAACACCCGGTTTGCCAGGGAGCGAATATGGCGCACGCCTTCCTTCACGCGGATACGGAATTCCAGCTTAAACGGCAGACGTGAGATCAGTGAATCCCGCAGCACCTGTTCTGCATGGGCGCGGTCTTCCGGCAGCATCGTGTCGTGCCAGAGCTGCCAGGTGGGCTTGATGTGCGGCGGGATTTCATACAGTTCGAACATCCGCTTATCCCAGCTGATGATGTCAGGCTCCAGATCCCACTCCCAGATGCCGATGCCGCCCGCTTCGTTGGCCAGCGTAATGCGCTCCATCAGGCGTTTGTTGACCCACTCGGTCTGCTTCAGGTCGTTAATGTCTTCAATCTGGGCGATAAAATAGAGCGGCGAGCCGTCGGTATGGCGCACAACGGAGACGGCAAGCAGCGCCCAGACCACTTCACCGTTGCGCGTGTAATAGCGCTTTTCAAGGGTATAGGTGTTGATGTCGCCGTTGACCAGCTGCTCCAGCTGTTCGAGGTCGGTGTGCAAATCTTCCGGCCAGGTGAGCTGCTGGAAGGTGAGTGACTGTAGTTCGGACTGGCTGTAACCGAGGAAATTGCACAGCGCTTTGTTGGCCTGTAGCCACTGCCCCTCAATGCTGACTAACGCCATCCCGATGGCGGAATACTCCATCGCATTACGAAAACGCGCTTCGCTTTCAGTGATGTGTTTGCGTTCGGCACGGAAGGCATACATCACCATGGTCATCACGTTCGCCGGGAGAAGCAGCATCAGGAACGGCAGCCAGGGCGCGTTGATCATCGGCCCTTCGTGTTGGGTGGTCAGCGCCTCAGGGTTATGGGCAATCATCAGGGACACGACCATCACGGTGACCAGAAACACCAGGAACGCTTCCATTCGCGGTAAGCGCACGGCGCTCCACATAAGCAGGACGATCACGCAGGTAAATGGCCATGGAAGCCAGGTGATGGCTGCCCAACTCAGGGCCAACGTCACGGCCATTGTGAGCAGCGTTTCCAGCAGCAGTCGCGGATCACGGTGGCGCAGCAGGTAGTGGGGTTTAAACAGTAATCCCAGCGGCACCAGTGCCAGCGCGCCAATGGATTCAGATAACACCCACACAATGAAATCGCGCAGTGGCTCAGGACCGGGAACCAGAAAAATCACCAGAATACCGCCTACCAGCGGCGGCACCAGCGCGCTGCCCATCGCCAGACGGATCCAGTCACTTAAATTTTGCAGCGGGTTATACCACGGGAGCAGTTTGCGCAGTAGTAATGCACCGACGACGGCCTCAATCACATTTATGGCGGTGTAGGTGAGGTTAATCGCCCCCCACGAGAACAACATCCACGAGGCCAGAATATTGCCGAACGAACAGGCCAGGGCAATGCCCGGCCACATTTTTCCCGCGTGGCGGTAAAACGCCACCATCATGATGGCGGTGGGGAACCAGAGCGGCGCCAGCAGGGTGCCGAAGCGGGTAAGCTCCAGCGAAAATAAGGTAAAGATAAAGGTGACCAGGCCCAGACAGACAAGTCGTAATAAAGGATGTGGGGTGGTAACCAAAACCCGCTGGTATTGTTTATTCATTACCGCTTTATCCAGAGACGCCGTGCCGTCAGGAGAGAAGTCCGTACGAGTGAATTTGATAATTTGGTTTATGCTAGTACAAACAATTTACAATTCATATGGCGACTGCTCATAATTTGACATCATAGACTTATTAAATAGTTACAGGTTAAAAAATCGCTGTGAAACGCTGAAAAAACGCGCATTAAAATTTCACTCAGGGAACAATTCACAACTTTACAGGCTGTCTCGCATTACCTGCGCTTTCGACTGGTATCACGCCCGCGAAATCCCTATAATTGCCGCGTTTGACGCTCCGGCGTCGTCCTTCCTTAACATCCAGGTTAATCAGGTCGCTAAATTTATGACTGATAAGTCTCATCAGTGCGTCATTATAGGCATCGCCGGCGCATCGGCTTCAGGTAAAAGTCTAATTGCCAGTACGCTTTATCGCGAACTGCGTGAACAAGTAGGTGATGAGCACATCGGCGTCATTCCCGAAGACAGCTATTACAAAGATCAATCCCATCTGTCGATGGAAGAGCGCGTAAAAACCAACTATGACCACCCGAATGCAATGGATCACAGTTTACTGTTCCAGCATTTAGAAGC
This sequence comes from Enterobacter sp. ZOR0014, assembly GCF_000798855.1. Lineage (NCBI taxonomy): Bacteria > Pseudomonadati > Pseudomonadota > Gammaproteobacteria > Enterobacterales > Enterobacteriaceae > Enterobacter > Enterobacter sp. ZOR0014. The sequence goes on from NZ_JTLF01000109.1 coordinate 6,334, forward strand.
CCTCAAAAGCGGCCAGGCGATTGAGCTGCCCGTTTACAGTTACGTAGAACACACCCGCACCCAGGAGACGATCCGCATCGAGCCGAAAAAGGTGATTATCCTTGAAGGTATCCTGCTCCTGACCGATGCTCGCCTGCGTGAATCGATGAACTTCTCGATTTTCGTCGATACCCCGCTGGATATTTGCCTGATGCGCCGCATCAAGCGAGACGTTAACGAGCGCGGCCGTTCGATGGATTCCGTCATGGCGCAATACCAGAAAACGGTCCGTCCGATGTTCCTGCAGTTTATTGAGCCCTCCAAACAATACGCCGATATCATCGTGCCGCGCGGAGGCAAAAACCGCATTGCCATTGATATCTTAAAAGCGAAAATCAGCCAGTTTTTTGAATAAGCCGCGCGAATTGTGTACCGTTCAGAGATAACCTGGTTTTACCCTGAGATGTTAA
>NZ_JTLF01000405.1:0-10920 GCF_000798855.1 Enterobacter sp. ZOR0014
GGTTATGAGCCCGACGAGCTACCAGGCTGCTCCACCCCGCGTCCGTGGATGCGCACTATACTCGGATAGGTTTGTGATGCAACCCCTTTTTTACATAAATCATGATTTTGTATGCAAATTGAACGACATGGCGCTGTATGGACTATTTTTTGCGCAAAATTTGCCAAAGGGCATGCGAACGCATTTCATTAGCCCTGGCGGTTTGTTATCTTCATCACGCGGAAATGGGCAACTTAAAGACGAGATATAATGAAAGGACGTTGGGCGAAGTATCTGATGGCAGGCGCAATGGTAGCGATTCTTGCGGCCTGCTCTTCCAAACCGACCGATCGCGGTCAACAGTATAAAGACGGGAAGTTATCCCAGCCTTTCTCTTTAGTTAATCAGCCTGATGCTGTCGGTGCTCCGATCAACGCCGGCGATTTCTCCGAGCAGGTTTACCAGATCCGCAATGCGTCGCCGCGTCTGTATGGCACTCAGAGTAGCGTGTACAACGCCGTCCAGGACTGGCTGAAAGCAGGCGGTGATACGCGCAACATGCGCCAGTTTGGTATTGACGCCTGGCAGATGGAAGGGGCGGATAACTACGGCAACGTCCAGTTCACAGGGTATTACACGCCCGTGATTCAGGCGCGACACACGCGCCAGGGTGAGTTCCAGTATCCTATCTACCGTATGCCGCCAAAACGCGGTCGTCTGCCTTCTCGTGCAGAGATCTACGCGGGTGCGCTGAGCGAAAACTACGTTCTGGCTTACAGCAACTCCCTGATGGATAACTTCATCATGGACGTTCAGGGCAGTGGCTACATCGATTTTGGCGACGGTTCGCCGCTTAACTTCTTCAGCTATTCCGGTAAAAACGGCCACGCCTATCGCAGTATTGGTAAGGTGCTGATCGACCGCGGTGAAGTGAAGAAGGAAGATATGTCGATGCAGGCGATCCGCGAGTGGGGCGAAAAGCACAGTGAAGCCGAGGTGCGTGAACTGCTGGAGCAGAACCCGTCGTTCGTCTTCTTTAAACCGCAAAACTTCGCGCCGGTGAAGGGGGCGAGTGCCGTTCCGCTGATTGGCCGTGCGTCGGTGGCATCGGATCGTTCTATTATTCCTGCGGGTACCACGCTGCTGGCGGAAGTCCCGCTGCTGGACAACAACGGTAAATTCAACGGTCAGTATGAGCTGCGTCTGATGGTGGCGCTGGATGTGGGCGGGGCGATTAAAGGCCAGCACTTCGATATTTATCAGGGCATTGGTCCGGATGCTGGCCACCGTGCGGGCTGGTATAACCACTACGGACGCGTGTGGGTGCTGAAGGCCGCACCGGGTACCGGAAACGTATTCAGCGGTTGATTGTGGTATTCTGAGCGCAATACGGATTACTTGTTCAGGGTGAGGAAGAACCTCACCCTTTTTACATCTGAGGTTTTATGTCTGTGGTAATCAGCGATGCCTGGCGTCAGCGTTTTGGCGGCACGGCACGTCTCTATGGTGAAAAAGCCCTGCAGCTGTTTGCGAATGCGCATGTCTGCGTCGTGGGCATTGGTGGTGTGGGGTCGTGGGCGGCAGAGGCGCTGGCGAGAACCGGTATTGGCGCAATCACGCTGATTGATATGGATGACGTTTGCGTCACCAATACCAACCGTCAAATCCATGCCCTTCGTGATAACGTCGGCCTGGCGAAGTCTGAAGTGATGGCGGAACGCATTCGTCTCATTAACCCGGAATGTCGCGTGACGGTGATCGACGACTTTGTCACGGCAGATAACGTCGCGGAGTACATGAGTAAAGGATACAGCTATGTGATTGACGCTATCGACAGCGTGCGTCCCAAAGCGGCGCTGATCGCCTACTGCCGTCGCTACAAGGTGCCACTGGTCACGACGGGCGGCGCGGGCGGGCAAATCGATCCGACGCAAATCCAGGTCGCCGACCTGGCGAAAACCATTCAGGATCCGCTGGCGGCAAAGCTGCGTGAACGCCTGAAAAGCGACTTTAACGTGGTGAAGAACAGCAAAGGCAAGCTGGGCGTTGACTGCGTGTTCTCGACCGAAGCGCTGGTCTATCCCCAGGCGGACGGGTCGGTCTGCGCAATGAAAAGTACGGCGGAAGGACCCAAACGTATGGATTGCGCCTCAGGGTTTGGGGCGGCCACCATGGTAACCGCTTCCTTTGGCTTTGTGGCGGTTTCTCACGCCCTGAAAAAGATGATGGCGAAGGCGGAACGTCAGGCCTGAGCCTGACGTGCTGCGTCCAGTACCGCGTCGCTGAGCGCGATCAGACCCTGACCGCGTGAGGCGCTGAGCTGCGCGCGCAGCCCGAGCTCATCGAAGAACATTAGCGGCGAATGTGCTAACAATTCTGCCGCGCTTTTCCCTTCCACTGCGGTTAACAGAACCGCCAGCAGCCCGCGCACGATACGGCCTTCGCTGTCGCCGAAGAAGTGAAGCTTCTCCCCGGATACGCTAAACCCGAGCCAGACGCGGTTCTCGCAGCCAGCGATCTCTTTCGCCTGCGCTTTAAGATCGTCTGAAAGCGTGGGGAGCTGCTTGCCCAGCAGGATCAGCTGACGATATTTGTCCTCCCACTGCGTGAGGGGAGCGAAGGTCTGTTTTAAGGTCTCTTCTGTGATGACCGTGCCGAACGGATGTCCGGCTAACGCTGCTTGAGTCATTAATCCACCAGTATTTCAAGGGCGCGGTCAACGGCGCTAATCAGTGCCTCGACATCGCTTTGAGTATTATACGGCGCAAACGAGGCGCGCAGGGTGCCGCTCACGCCGAGCGCTGCCAGAAGCGGCTGGGCGCAGTGCTGTCCTGCCCGCAGGGCAATGCCGTACCCGGCCAGCAGCGTCACCATGTCGCTATGATGAACGCCTGCGAAATCAAAGGCGAGCAGGCTCGAGTCTTGTACGCGGAACGAGCGGAAACCGGGGCGTTTTTTAAGTTCTTCTTCTGCCAGCGTCGCAAGGCCGCGGCTCCAGCTCTCCGCCTGAACAATGTCTGTTTCAGTCAGCCACTCCAGCGCAGCGCTTAAGCCAATCACGCCCGCCACGTTTGGCGTACCGGCTTCCAGACGATAAGGTACATCCTGCGTTTTGAAGCCGTCGAATGTCACCTCGGTAATCATTTTGCCGCCCCCGAGCCACGGCGTCATTTGCGCCAGCCGTTCCGGCTTGCCGTAGAGTGCGCCAATGCCGGTTGGCCCGTAGAGCTTATGTCCGGAGAAGGCATAGAAGTCGATATCAAGCGCCTGCACATCAGCCGGGAAATGCACTACCCCCTGCGCCCCGTCGACCATCACCACCATACCGCTGGCATGGGCAATCTCAATAGCGCGGGCCAGATCCGGGCAGCCACCGGTGACGTTGGACATCTGCCCCAACGCCAGGATGCGGCTGCGTGGGGTAATCAGCTCGGGCAAACGTGCCACATCAGGCAGGAAGTCTGCACCCAACGGAAGTTTGACAATCTGCGCCCCCGTTTGCTCGGCCACCATCAGCCACGGCACCAGGTTAGCGTGGTGTTCCGCCTCGCTGACGATGATTTCATCTCCTGCCTGCAGCCGTGGGCGGGCATAGCACTGAGCCACCATGTTAATGGCTTCGGTCGTGCCGCGCGTCCAGACGATACTTTTTCCGCTTTCAGCATTGATCAGGCGTGCAACCTGATCGCGTGCGGCTTCGTAGCGCGCGGTTAAGCGCTGCGCTTCGGCAAACTGACTGCGATGCACGTTCCCGGCGCTCAGGCTGTAGAACTGCTGCGTCGCGTCAATCACCGCCTGGGGCTTCAAAGCGGTGGCGGCGCTATCAAGGTAAACACCGGCATCGGCCAGCGCCGGGAACTGTGCGCGAAACTGCGCAGGACTGAAAGCGTTCATGGGACTCCTCATATCAATAACGCGATCGTCGCGCAATTTCAGCGGCAGGGCAAGGAGGTTGATATCTATCAGATTCGTCTGCTTATCCTGGCGACCTCGTAAAAGCAGGTTATGCTAAATAGTGTTAGGCGGATGTTTTAGCCTGTTATAAATCGAGGTTTGAATAGCATTAATTGCTAAAGGAGAATAATCATGAATAAGACAGCTGCAATCATTTCTGCCTGTGCGTTTACTTTTGCCCTGAGCGCCTGTTCTGGTAACAACTACGTGATGCATACCAACGATGGTCGTTCCATCGTTTCGGAAGGGAAACCGACAACCGATAACGATACCGGGATGATTTCGTATAAAGATGCGAACGGGAACAAGCAGCAGATCAACCGCACGGACGTGAAAGAGATGAAAGAGATCGAGCATTAACCGATCGCAGGCGAAAAAAAAGCACCGCAAGTTGGCGGTGCTACATTAATCACTATGGACAGACAGGGTAAATGTACAGGAAGTGAAAAATTGGTAGCGTTGCTACCGTGGTCTGAATCGCAGACCAATTGCAAACACAACAACACAACATCACAACCGTAAGCCAAAAGCCCTTCAGAACACGCATTCCGAAAAAAGCTCTTCGTTCCGGCTCAGGAAGTGCCGCCACTATAGGTATTTGCTGGTAGTTCCTCAACGGACAAATTATAATGGCTCAGATAAAAAAAACTAATAGGTTAAACGTTGTTTCCTATTTGTTAAATTCAGTTAACATCTAAGCCAGATAACCATGTCAAAGCGATTGCCACCCCTTAATGCATTACGCGTTTTTGATGCAGCAGCACGTCACCTCAGCTTCACCCGTGCGGCAGATGAGCTTTTTGTGACACAGGCCGCAGTAAGTCACCAAATCAAGTCTCTGGAGGATTTCCTGGGCCTTAAGCTATTTCGTCGACGCAATCGTTCATTGCTGTTGACTGAAGAGGGGCAGAGCTATTTTCAGGATATTAAAGAGATTTTTTCCCAGCTCACGGAAGCCACGCGCAAGCTGCAGGCCCGCAGTGCAAAAGGTGCCCTGACTGTCAGTTTATTGCCCAGTTTTGCCATTCAGTGGCTGGTGCCAAGACTCTCAAGCTTTAACTCAGCTTATCCGGGGATCGACGTTCGAATCCAGGCGGTGGATCGTCAGGAAGACAAGCTGGCCGATGATGTGGATGTCGCCATTTTTTACGGTCGAGGTAACTGGCCGGGCTTGCGTGTCGAGAAATTATACGCAGAATATCTGCTGCCGGTCTGCTCGCCTCTGCTGTTAACGGGCGACAAAGCGCTGAAGACCCCCGCTGACCTGGCGCAGCATACGCTTTTACATGATGCCTCTCGCCGCGACTGGCAAACGTATACCCGTCAATTAGGTCTAAGTCATATAAACGTGCAGCAGGGGCCCATTTTTAGCCACAGTGCGATGGTGCTACAGGCTGCCATTCACGGGCAGGGCGTGGCGTTGGCTAACAACGTGATGGCGCAGTCCGAAATTGAGGCAAGCCGTCTGGTTTGCCCGTTTAATGACGTACTGGTCAGCAAAAATGCATTTTATCTGGTTTGTCATGACAGTCAGGCAGAACTGGGTAAAATAGCCGCCTTCCGGCAGTGGATACTGGCAAAGGCGGCAAGCGAGCAAGAGAAATTCCGCTTCAGGTATGAACAATAACGTTTGTGTGCCGGGCACGCATTAATTCAGGACTTAAACATGACCAGCCGATTCATGCTTATTTTTGCCGCGGTGAGTGGCTTTATTTTTGTTGCACTGGGCGCCTTTGGCGCACATGTATTGAGTAAGTCGTTGGGTGCTGTCGAGATGGGCTGGATCCAGACCGGCCTTGAATACCAGGCGTTCCATACGCTGGCTATTTTCGGACTGGCGGTGGCGATGCAGCGTCGGATCAGCATCTGGTTTTACTGGAGCAGCGTTTTTCTGGCGCTGGGTACTGTGCTGTTCAGCGGCAGCCTCTACTGTCTGGCACTTTCACATCTGCGCCTGTGGGCGTTTGTTACACCCGTCGGCGGCGTCAGCTTCCTGGTGGGGTGGGTATTAATGTTTATCGGAGCTATCCGTCTGAAACGCAAGGGCGTTGTTCATGAATAAAGTTGTTTTATATTGTCGCCCGGGGTTTGAGAAAGAGTGCGCCGCGGAAATTACCGATAAAGCGGCGAAGCGCGACGTCTTCGGCTTTGCCCGCGTGAAAGAGAATGCGGGCTATGTGGTCTTTGAATGCTATCAGCCCGAAGATGCGGATAAGCTGGCGCGCGAACTGCCGTTTAGCTCGTTGATCTTCGCTCGTCAGATGTTTGTGGCGGGTGAGCTGTTGAAAGACCTTCCCCCGGAAGACCGCATCACGCCAATTGTCGGCATGCTGCAGGGCGTAGTGGAGAAGGGCGGCGATCTGCGCGTGGAAGTGGCGGATACTAACGAAAGTAAAGAGCTGATGAAGTTCTGCCGCAAATTTACCGTGCCGCTGCGCGCGGCGCTGCGTGATGCGGGCGTGCTGACGAACTACGAAACGCCGAAGCGTCCGGTAGTACACATCTTCTTTATCGCTCCGGGCTGCTGTTATGCCGGCTATTCGTATACTAACAATAATTCGCCATTCTATATGGGGATCCCGCGTCTGAAGTTCCCGTCGGATGCACCGAGCCGCTCAACCCTGAAGCTGGAAGAGGCCTTCCACGTCTTTATCCCGGCCGATGAGTGGGACGAGCGTCTGGCTAACGGTATGTATGCCGTCGATCTTGGCGCGTGCCCGGGCGGCTGGACCTATCAGCTGGTGAAACGCAATATGTGGGTATCGTCTGTTGATAACGGCCCAATGGCGCAAAGCCTGATGGACACCGGGCAGGTAACCTGGCTGCGTGAAGACGGTTTCCGCTATCGTCCGACCCGTAACAACATCTCCTGGATGGTGTGCGACATGGTTGAGAAGCCAGCAAAAGTGGCCGCGCTGATGGCCTCCTGGCTGGTGAACGGCTGGTGCCGCGAGACCATTTTCAACCTTAAGCTGCCGATGAAAAAGCGCTACGAGGAGGTCTCTCAGAACCTGGCCTACATCCAGGCGCAACTGGATGAGCACGGTATTAACGTGGAGATCCAGGCGCGTCAGCTGTATCACGATCGCGAAGAGGTGACGGTACATATTCGTCGCTGGTGGGCGGCCGTAGGCGGGCGTCGCGACGAGCGATAGCGCGCGCTTTGTTTTGCCCGGTGGCGCTGTGCTTGCCGGGCCAACAAAACCGTGAACCGTTTAACGCTCTAACCGCAACTGCTGCAAATTTCCGTCCAGCTGTAAATCCGTCTGTAACGTCGCCACATCCCGACATATAAACGCCATCTCTTTGTGCGCCTCCAGCTTTTTGCGCCATTTTTCCGGCACGTCATCCAGCCTGGCGTATATCCCCTCCAGACTCTGAAAATCTGTCAGCAGCTGGGCGGCGCTCTTCGGCCCGATACCCGCGACCCCCGGTACCTTCGAGCTGCTAATCCCCGCCAGTCCCCAGTAGTCAGGCAGTTGATCTGGTGAGACGCCAAACTCGCTGGCAATAAATGGCGCGTCCAGCCAGCGTTTCTGGAAGTAATCGCGGATGCGGATGGTGGGAGAGAGAAGCTGGCAGTAGCCTTTATCCGTTGAAACGATAGTGGCCTGATGTCCGGCACTCGCTACCTTGACCGCAAGCGTCGCGGCCAGATCGTCAGCTTCGTTGCCGTGTGCGCCCCAGCAGGGAACGCCGCGTTGTTCAAAGGCCGCGCGAATAACGGGCATTTCGGCATGCAGGTCGTCCGGCATCGGCGCGCGTCCGGCCTTGTAGTCAGGGAGACGCTGGTGTCGCCAGCCGCTGTTCCGCGCTTCGTCATCAAACACCGCTACTGCATGGGTAGGTTCGCTATGGCGAATAAGCTGCTCCAGCGCGTGCAGGCAAGTGTCCTTACAGGGCGTGCCCTGTACCGCATGGATACGGCGAATCAGGTTGAGCGCGTCGACGATAAGTAAATGAACAGCCACAGATAATCTCCCTTAAAGCTAATGGGTAAAGGGTATCACTGTCAGCGGGTTGAAACGAATAGCGTGAGGGAAAACAGGAAGAAGCCTCGCAAAACGAGGCTTCCTGAGAGGCTTAATCGCAGGTCACGATCTTCATCGCCAGGCCGCCGCGAGAGGTTTCGCGGTATTTGGCGTTCATATCTTTGCCGGTTTCGTACATGGTTTCGATAACTTTATCGAGACAGACGCGCGGTTCGCTGGTGCGGCGCAGGGCCATACGTGCCGCGTTCACCGCCTTCACGGAGGCGATCGCGTTACGCTCGATGCACGGTACCTGTACCTGCCCGGCAACCGGGTCACAGGTCAGACCCAGGTTATGCTCCATGCCGATTTCCGCCGCAATGCACACCTGAGCCGGGCTCGCGCCCAACAGTTCAGCCAGACCCGCCGCTGCCATGGAGCAGGCCACGCCGACTTCACCCTGGCAGCCCACTTCCGCACCGGAAATCGACGCGTTCATCTTATACAGAGAACCAATCGCGCTGGCGACCAGCAGGTAGCGCGCCAGAGAGTTGGCGTTGACCTCACGGATAAACTTGTCGTAGTACGCCAGCACGGCCGGAACGATACCGCATGCGCCGTTGGTCGGCGCGGTGACCACGCGGCCCCCTGCGGCGTTCTCTTCATTCACCGCCAGGGCAAACATGTTAATCCAGTCCACGACGGCCATGGGGTCGGTAGTCGTTTTGTCGGTGCTCACCAGCATACGGCGCAGCGCCGCCGCACGACGCGGTACGCGAAGCTTGCCAGGCAGAACGCCTTCGGTAGTGATCCCGCGCTCAATACCGCCGCGCATCACTTCCCAGACGCTGGTGAAGTGCTGTTCAAGTTCCTCTTTGCTGTGAAGGGCCAGCTCGTTTTTCATCATCAGACCAGAGAGGGAAAGCCCCGTCTCCTGGCAGTGACGCTGAAGATCCGCCGCCGTTTTGTACGGATACGGCACTTCAACAGAAGAGGTACTGGTTTGACCAAAGTGGTCTTCGTCGACGATAAAACCGCCGCCGATAGAGTAATACGTCTGGCTGTAAACCGCTTTGTCGCCGGCTAACGCGGTAATGCGCATGCCGTTTTCGTGCAGCGACAGGTTGTCCGCATGGAAATTCATGCAATGGTCAACCGGGAATTCAACCTCATGCTCACCGTTCGCCAGCAGCAAACGACCGTGGGTGTTCACATCCTGGATGAAGCCAGGGATCGCATCAATATCAACGGTATCCGGCAGGTTCCCTGCCAGGCCCATGATAATGGCGATATCGGTATGGTGGCCTTTCCCGGTCAGAGAAAGGGAACCGTAAACATCGACAACCACGCGGGTAACGTCGTGCAAGATGCCGCGTGCAATCAAGTCGTCCGTGAACTGCTTACCGGCTTTCATTGGTCCGACGGTGTGAGAGCTGGAAGGACCAATACCGATTTTGAAGATATCGAATACGCTAATCATGATGCGTCCATTGCTTTCAGTCAGAGAGGGAGGAGTGCGCCGTCCGAAGACGGCGCGGGTGACAATCAGAACATGGTGTACAGGGAGTAGAAGATCGCAGAGATAGCGATAAGACCCATGATAACCACGAAGACATTGCTCACATGGCCGCTGTACTTACGCATGGCTGGCACTTTCTGAATCGCATACATCGGCATCAGGAACAGAATCATCGCGATGACCGGACCACCCAGCGTTTCAATCATACCCAGGATGCTTGGGTTCAGGGTCGCTACCGCCCAGGTGGTGAGCAGCATGAACAGCGCAGTGATTTTATTCAGCTTGCTGATTTCAATGCTTTTGCCTTTACCGCGCAGAGATTTAATCACCATACCGTTGAAGCCTTCGCGTGCGCCCAAGTAGTGGCCCAGGAAGGATTTGGTGATGGCGATCATCGCGATGATCGGTGCCATCCACGCAATCAGCGGTGCGTTAAAGTGGTTCGCCAGGTAAGACAGAATAGAGATGTTCTGATCTTTCGCTGCCGCCAGGTCTGCCGGGGAGAGGCTCAGTACGCAGCTGAAGACGAAGAACATCACGGTCAGCACCATCATGATGTGAGCGCGAGCCAGGATGCTGGAGCACTTCTTCTCAGCGCCATTACCGTACTCTTCACGTTTCGCCACCGCGAAAGAGGAGATGATCGGGGAGTGGTTGAAGGAGAAGACCATGACCGGGATTGCCAGCCACAGGGTCATCAGCAGGCCGTTACCGGTTGCAGACGCGCTGCTCAGGGACAGCGTTTCCAGTGCGGCACCGTTCCACTGTGGGATCAGGTAGCAGGCCAGCAGCATTAGTGCTGCGACAAACGGGAATACCAGCACGCTCATGGCTTTCACAATCATCTGCTCACCGAAGCGCACGATGGTCATCATGCCGACAATCAGGATCAGAGACAGGATGGCACGCGGTGGTGGCGTCATGTGCAGCTGGTGCAACATGAAGCTTTCAACGGTGTTGGTGATGGCCACGCTGTAAACCAGCAGGATGGGATAAATCGCGAAGAAGTAGAGCAGGGTAATCAGTTTACCTGCACCCACGCCGAAGTGTTCTTCAACAACTTCGGTGATGTCTTCGCCCGGGTTTTTACCGGACAGCACGAAGCGGGTCAGACCGCGGTGTGCGAAGTAGGTCATCGGGAAGGCGATGATGGCCATGATGATCAGCGGAATCAGACCGCCGACGCCTGCGTTGATAGGAAGAAACAGTACACCAGCGCCGATTGCTGTACCGTAAAGGCCAAGCATCCACATGGTATCCGTTTTGCGCCAACCACTTCGGGATTCAATCGAAGCAACGGTGCTGGTTTGAGTGGTTTCCATCTATATCTCCTGGAGGAAGCAAATTGTCAGGTTTCTAGTCAAATCCGATGAAAAAGTGCCTGACGGTAATATGAAATTCGTTCAGTGACGGTTTTTTAATAATTTTCGCCCGTAACTATTGGCGGGCGGAAAGATACATTCTCGTTATTAATCTATCAGTGATCCTGATCCCAAA
>NZ_JTLF01000089.1:0-37900 GCF_000798855.1 Enterobacter sp. ZOR0014
CCCGGTAAGCGTTAGCGCCACCCGGCAGATACCCGCACCCAAGCCGGAGCCCAGCCTCCGGCTTTTTTGTCTTTGATTGACATATGTCAAGCAAGATGGGTATGGCGCAATCCGAAAAAAGCGGTATAATCCCGCGATTTTTTTGCGGATGCCACCTCAGAGGAGAAAGAGAATGAAGATTGTGGAAGTGAAACACCCACTCGTTAAACACAAGTTGGGCCTGATGCGTGAGCATGACATCAGCACGAAGCGTTTTCGCGAACTGGCTTCTGAAGTGGGCAGCCTGCTGACCTACGAAGCAACCTCTGATCTGGAAACGGAAAAAGTCACCATCGAAGGCTGGAACGGCCCGGTGCAGGTTGAGCAGATCAAAGGGAAGAAAATTACCGTCGTGCCTATCCTGCGTGCCGGTCTGGGTATGATGGAAGGCGTGCTGGAGCACGTACCAAGCGCGCGCATCAGCGTGGTCGGTATCTACCGTAATGAAGAGACGCTGGAGCCGGTTCCTTACTTCCAGAAGCTGGTGTCCAACATCGACGAACGTATGGCGCTGGTGGTTGACCCTATGCTGGCGACCGGCGGTTCAATGATCGCCACCATCGACCTGCTGAAAAAAGCGGGCTGCAGCAGCATTAAGGTGCTGGTACTCGTTGCGGCACCGGAAGGGATCGCGGCGCTGGAAAAAGCGCACCCGGACGTTGAGCTGTACACCGCCTCTATCGACCAGGGTCTTAACGAGCACGGATACATCATCCCGGGGCTCGGCGATGCCGGCGATAAGATCTTTGGTACGAAATAATCGAATAACGATAAAAAAGCCGACTTTGATAGTCGGCTTTTTTTTGAATAAAACACCAACAACAAAACTCAGAGGAAAACACTATGACGCGCCGTGCTATCGGGGTGAGTGAAAGACCGCCGCTTTTACAGACTATCCCGCTTAGTTTGCAGCACCTGTTCGCCATGTTTGGCGCAACCGTGCTGGTGCCAATCCTGTTTCACATTAACCCGGCTACCGTGCTGCTGTTCAACGGCATCGGTACGCTGCTGTACCTCTTTATCTGTAAAGGCAAAATCCCGGCGTATCTCGGGTCGAGCTTCGCCTTTATCTCTCCGGTGCTATTGCTGCTGCCGCTGGGTTATGAAGTGGCGCTGGGCGGCTTTATCATGTGTGGCGTACTGTTCTGCCTGGTCTCCTTCATTGTGAAGAAAGCCGGTACCGGCTGGCTGGACGTGATGTTCCCCCCTGCGGCGATGGGCGCAATCGTTGCCGTCATCGGTCTCGAACTGGCGGGCGTGGCGGCGAATATGGCCGGTCTGCTGCCTGCGGACGGGCAATCGCCGGATTCTAAAACCATCATTATCTCGATGGTGACGCTGGGCGTGACGGTGTTTGGCTCCGTGCTGTTCCGCGGCTTTATGGCGATTATCCCGATCCTGATCGGCGTGCTGGCGGGCTATGCGCTCTCCTTCGTGATGGGCGTGGTGGATACCACACCGATTGCCGAGGCGCACTGGTTCGCGCTGCCAACCTTCTACACCCCGCGCTTCGAGTGGTTTGCTATCTTCACCATTCTGCCCGCCGCACTGGTCGTGATTGCGGAGCACGTCGGCCACCTGGTGGTAACGGCGAACATCGTAAAGCGTGATTTAATCCGCGACCCGGGTCTGCACCGCTCCATGTTTGCGAACGGTTTCTCCACCATCATCTCCGGTTTCTTCGGATCCACGCCAAACACCACGTACGGTGAGAACATCGGCGTGATGGCAATCACCCGCGTCTACAGCACCTGGGTTATTGGCGGCGCGGCGATTATTGCCATTCTGCTCTCCTGCGTGGGTAAGCTGGCGGCAGCGATTCAGATCATCCCGGTGCCGGTCATGGGCGGCGTCTCGCTGCTGCTGTACGGGGTAATCGGTGCCTCCGGGATTCGCGTGCTGATTGAATCGAAAGTGGATTACAGCAAAGCGCAGAACCTGATCCTCACCTCGGTCATTCTGATTATCGGCGTGAGCGGTGCGAAGGTGCACATCGGTGCGGCCGAGCTGAAAGGCATGGCGCTGGCGACCATCGTCGGCGTGGGCCTGAGCCTGATTTTCAAGCTGATCTCGGTGATCCGCCCGGAAGAGGTGGTCCTGGACGCTGACGAAAGCGAAAAAGCGCCACATTGATCCTTTAACCGGGTGGACGATCCGCCCGGTTCTCTCCTTGCAGGTTCCGTGTTAAACTCCGTTCCGATTTTACGTAAGATCTGGTTGAGGTACTTCTGAACGGACCGGCACAGCTCTCTCTGCCACTCTATCTCCCTGACGATGAAACTTTTGCGAGTTTCTGGCCGGGTGATAACCCCTCTTTACTGGCTGCACTGCAAAACGTGCTGCGCCAGGAGCACAGCGGATACATCTATATCTGGTCACGCGAAGGCGCGGGGCGCAGCCACCTGTTGCATGCCGCCTGCGCGGAGCTTTCGGCGCGCGGTGATGCGGTAGGCTATGTGCCGCTGGATAAACGTACCTGGTTCGTGCCTGACGTGCTGGAGGGAATGGAACATCTCTCCCTGGTCTGCATCGATAATATCGAATGCGTGGCGGGGGATGAGCCGTGGGAAATGGCGATCTTTAACCTCTATAACCGCATTCTGGAGTCGGGCAAAACCCGACTGCTGATCACCGGCGATCGTCCACCGCGCCAGCTCAATCTTGGGTTGCCGGATCTGGCGTCACGTCTGGACTGGGGGCAAATCTACAAGCTCCAGCCGCTGTCGGATGAAGATAAGCTTCAGGCATTACAGCTGCGCGCAAAGCAGCGTGGCTTTGAGCTGCCGGAAGACGTGGGCCGTTTCCTGCTCAAGCGCCTGGACAGGGAAATGCGCACCCTGTTCGATACGCTCGATCAGCTCGACCGCGCTTCCATTACCGCCCAGCGCAAGCTGACCATTCCGTTTGTGAAAGATATCCTTAAGCTTTGAGTTTTTTGCCGGGTGGCGGCTGCGCCTTACCCGGCCTACAAGGGTGAGAAGGACTTTGTAGGCCCGGTAAGCGTAGCGCCACCGGGCTAAAGATCCTCCAACAGATGCTCTACCAGAAGTGGAATCGGCCGTCCTGATGCCACGCTCCGTCCACCTTCACGCCACAGCGCCGTGCCGCTGATATCCAGATGCGCCCACGGAATGGTTGGCGGGCAGAAGTGATGCAGCAACCACGCCGCCGAGGCGCTTATCGCCGCATTGTTGGTTGGCGTGTTGCACAGATCGGCGATGGCGCTGTCGGTCTGCTTTTTCAACCGCGCATCCAGCGGCAGGGACCACACTTCGTCGCCACTCTGTTTCCCTGCCTGCGTCAGCGCACTGCGCAGCGGTTCATCCTGCGTCATTAGCCCGCTTAGCTCATACCCCAGCGCCTTCACGACTGCACCGGTTAAGGTCGCCATATCAATAATATAGCGCGCCTGCGGATGCCGCTGGCTGGCCCAGGCGATGGCATCCGCCAGCACCAGTCGACCTTCAGCATCGGTATTGTTGATTTCAACCGTGGTGCCGTTGCAGGCTGTGGCCACCGTGCCGGGCTGCATGGCGTCCGGGCCGATGGCATTTTCTGCCAGCGCCAGCACGCCCATGATGCGTACGGGTAATCCCAGCTCTGCCACGGTGAGCATCAGCCCCAGCACGTTAGCCGCCCCGCACATGTCATATTTCATGGTGTACATGCCCGCACCTTCTTTCAGCCACAGACCGCCGGTATCAAAGGTGATGCCTTTTCCCACATAACAGCGCACCGGGCCGTCGTGAGTGCCATCATAATGCATCGCCAGCAGACGTGGCGGGCAGGTGGCTCCTTTGCCGACGGCGTGCAGTAGACCCAGGCCGTGCTCAACAATCTCTTTTTCGTTGAGCACTTCGCAGCGCAGGGCGGGGAAGAGGGCGCAGAGCTTTAGTGCCTCTTCTACCACAAACTGCGGCGTACACCGGTCAGAGGGGATATCCGCCAGACGTCGTGCCGCGACCATGCCGTGCGCGATAGACTGCTGCTGGCGGAAAACACCCTCCAGCTTCGCCTGTTGTTCCGGCAGGCAGAGGGCGGTGATATGCGCAATACGGACGTCATCGTCGGTTTTCTTTAGCTGCAAATCGCTCAGCCGGTGCGCCTGATTAAAGAGAAAACGCAGCACTTGCGCCAGCACGACGTCGTCGATATTTGTCACGTCCAGCATCACATCGGGACTCACGGGTGAGGCCAGCAGCGGGCGCAGCGCCGTGAGCAATCCTTCTGTCAGGCTATCGTGCCAGAGCGCATCGGGGAGCAGCGTGATCCGGGCAAAAGGGGCGCAGCCAAAGCGGGCGTCAGCGATGCCGCTGGACTCGCGCATTTCCGCGATAAGCGCAGTTTGCGGCAAATGCGCACAGGCGGTGCGGGCGATGAAATGGCTTTGCGGCTTTGCGTCGGAAAGTGCGGTAATGAGTTGATATGTAATCATCATGACTCCTCAATCGGGGCGCGGATCCGCGCGGCATAGGCCTGCATCCATTCATCGTCTACCGCGTGATAATGCGTTTTTTCCCGCAGACGCTCTGTGCGATAAACGGTGAGAGGCTGTCGAGCCGTCGCCACCACAAACGAAAAGGTTTTGATATTCGTCGCGGCGCCGAACTCGCCCTTGTTATTCATGCACACCACGGAGAGATCGCCCGCGCGACCGAAGCGCGACATCAGCTTATCTTCCAGCTCGAACACCACTGAATCTGCGGCCTGCTGCGGCGACATACCTTGCGCCATCCGGCGAACGATTTCGTAGCTGGTGCAGCCTTTCATCAGATCTTCACCGACGCCCGTGGCGGTAGCGGCACCGGTCTCGCTGTCGCAGTAAAAGCCGGAGCCGATAATAGGGGAATCCCCAATGCGGCCGCGTTTTTTCATAAACAGGCCGCTGGTGGAGGTGGCGACGCTCATGGAACCCTGCTTATCAAGACCGATAATGCCGACGGTATCGTGTCCGTCGTACGGGCTTAAGCCTTTATCCAGCGTCTCGCGGCAGCGCTTGCGGTAGTGCTGGATGGCGCGCTCCGTGAGCATGGTTTTGTCGGCAAAGCCCTGGCTCAGTGCCCATTCACGTGCGCCCTGGCCGACCAGCAGGCTGTTGTAGCGCTGGCGGCTCAGCGCGTGCGCCACGCGCACCGGATTGGCGATATCCACCAGATTTCCTACGGCACCGAACGCCAGCGTGTCGCCGTCCATGTACGCCGCATCCAGCTCGACTTCGCCGTTTTCGGTAGGCAGCCCGCCATAGCCGACGGATTTATACAGCGGGAAGTCTTCCACGGCAGCGACGGCATCCACCACCGCTGCTGAGACCGGTTTTCCCGCCGCCAGGGCAGATGCAGATTCCGTTACGCCTTCAAGCGCCATTCGCCAGGTTGCGATAATTCCCCACATGCTTTACTCCTGTTTTGCAAGGGTGGTGTCAGTTTGCGTGACCGTGCTCAGCTCCGCAGCACGGTACTGTTTGTCCACGATACGCATGAAAGGCAGGTACAACATGGCGCCAATCAGCAGGTTGATAAGCTGCATCACGCTGCCGCTCAGGTGCCCGGTAACGATAAAACCGCTGATGACCGGTGGCAGCGTCCAGGGGATAAACACCCCGGTGGTGACGGCGACCGCGCCAATTTTCATCGCCGCATACTGCACGGTAACCAGCACCAGCGGCACCAGGTTGAACGGAATAAGCATGATCGGGTTCATGATCACCGGCAGGCCAAACAGGATCGGCTCGTTAATGTTAAACACCGACGCCCCCGCGCCGAGGCGCGCCACTTCGCGCATGTTTTTACTGCGGGCGAAAATCAGCATCGCAATCACCAGCGACAGCGTGGCACCCGCCCCCCCCATCCAGATCATGTCAAAAAACTGTTCAGTAATAATGTGCGGCGGCGTCGTGCCCGCCTGAATGGCGGCGATGTTATCGGTCTGGTTTTCCATCCACAGCGGACGAATGATGCCGTTGATCATCGAGCCGGAGTTAATCCCCACTGACCAGAGAATGGTGATGCTGAATACGGTCATCAGCGCGCCAAAGTAAGAGGTGCCGTAGTGGCGTACCGGCGTGGCGACCACCTCGTAAATGAACTGATGGATGGTGTTGTAGTGGGTATTTTCGAAGATGATGCGGATACCCAGCACCAGTATCATGACCAGCAGGGCCGGGATCAGCGCCGCGAAGGACTCCTGCACCGCAGGCGGCACGCCGTCCGGCATTTTAATGACCAGATTTTTGCGCTTCAGCCAGCAGAACAGTTCCGTCCATAGCAGCGAACCGATCATCGCCACAAACAGCCCCTTGCTGCCAATCCACTCTACCGGTATGACGGTAATGCCGCCGTTTTCCGCCACTTTGATAAACGGCGTCAGGATTAAAAATGCGACCAATGCCAGGATGCCGCAGGAGATACGGTCCTCGCCATAGTGTTCGGCCAGGCGGAAGGCGACCAGGAAGCTGATAAACAGCGACATGGTGGAGAAGACCGCATTGAACGGAATTTCGATAATCGCGCTCCAGCTCTCACCAAAGGCCTGAGACATAAACTGCTGATAGGTTTGATTCGGGAACGACGAGATGACGAGCAGAATGGAGCCGACGATGATAAATGGCATGAATGAAACGTAGGCACCACGAATGGCCCCGAGATGGCGCTGCTGGGCCGTTTTCGCCGCCAGCGGCATCAGTTTTGCTTCAAGAAATCCCAGAACATTGTTCATTGTGAACTCCGTACAAGATTGAGGGGTGTTGTTTATGTTATGTCTGTGGATTATCAGTGAAGCGCGGTGAGCGAAAGGTGAAATCGGTCACAAAGCAATCGCTTGTATAATATAAATCTCATAAGATTGGTTTCAGGAGGATTGGAATGGAAATCAAACTGCACGCCAATGCCACCACCACGCCGCGCATCCGCCGCTACCTTCAGCAGTCTGATAAAAGCGACCGGGAACTGGCCGTTGAGCTGGGGATCTCGGTCACCACCGTCAGGCGCTGGCGCAACCGCGATCGGGTTTCGGATAACCACACTACGCCAAAAGTGATACACAAAGCACTGAGACAAGAGCAGGTTGCACTGGTTAATGCTCTGCGCGACATATCAGGTGCGCCATTAGATGAATTGCTGCAGATAGTTAACGACATCCTGGGCATCCCCGTCTCACGGGCAACGCTGAGTCGCTATCTCAAACCGGCACCCGCGAAACAAAAAGGGGCTTCGTTGCAGGGAAAAAAAGCGCTGAAAGCTGGCATCAGGCCGCATACGCTGCTGCTGTATCATCAGCCTTTGTCGCTGCATATGGATGATGGGGGCGAACAACACCTGCTCTGGGCGCGCGAACCGGTGAGCGGCTGGTGTTATGCCCGGCTCTATGCGGGTCTTTCACCGCAGTTGCTCATGACCTGGACGCGCGCGCTGCTGGAAGCCTGCCCTGCTGATATACAATTTCTTGAGACTTTCGGTTTTGAACCGACGCTGCCTGCACAAGACGTTGTTGTTAACGCTCATCCACACAAGCACAATGCGCTGCAGGTGGCGCTACCGCTCCGGGATATTATTCCGCGAGTGAATGATGAACCGGCTGGAGAGGTTGTTATCACGCTATGCGAGTTTTATAACCGGGGTAAAACGCAGAAAAAGCTGGGAGAAAGTACGCCGCAGGCGTTTCTGGAAGCGCTGCGGCGTAAGGACTAGAGGATGTCGAGGACATCTTCCGGCGGACGGCCGATGCGTGCTTTACCGTTTGCCACCACAATCGGTCGCTCAATCAGCTTTGGATTGTCAATCATCGCCTGAAGGAGCTGGTCTTCGCTGAGGTACGTGTCGTCCAGATTCAGTGACTTATACAGATCCTCTTTCTGGCGCATCAGTTCGCGCGCGCTGCCCATTCCCAGCATGTGCAGCAGCTGACGAAGCGTCTGCGCGTCCGGCGGTGTGTCGAGATACAACACCACGTCAGGGTCGATACCGTTAGACTTCAGCAGGCTGAGCGTGTCGCGGCTCTTGGAGCAGCGAGGGTTATGATAAATTTTTACCGCGTCTGTCATGACTTCTCCTTGGTTACATCTTCTCGTACGGCTTAAAGCGTTGTTGCAGACTACGCAGTTGGTCGATACGCGCGTCGTAGCGGGCCTGTTGCAGGCTGCCGAGTTTGACCTGCGAGCTGGCACTGCTCAACAAGGAAATCGCCTGATCGAGGCGACCCGCCAGTGCCAGGCCTTCAGCACGCGCGGCCAGCTCCTGATCGCGGTTACCCAGTTGCCCCTGGGCCTGGGCGAGCAATTCCCAGCCGTTCTGGTCATCTTTATTGTTAAAGGTATAGCGGTTCAGGATGGTCACAGCCTCCGCTGGCTGACCGCCCTGTAGGTAAGCGTTAGCAAGGTTAAGCTGTAGCACCGGGTTGGTGCGTATGTCTTTCGCCCCTTTCAGGCGGTTAATCGCATCGGTGGTTTTCTTCTGCCCCAGATCGATATCCGTCGAGAGATCGAGATACCATGGGTTATTCGGATCTGCGGCCAGCAGGGGCTGCAGCGCTTTACGCGCGTCGTCGTATTTGCTGGCTTCCATCGCCTGTAATGCCTGGCCATACTGCGCGGCGTTTTTTTCACGCACATTGCCTTTCGCCAGGGTGTCCAGCAGATCGCTGGTAAGCTGGTTACGCCCGGAGTTGTACATGCCGAGCGTTCGCACTTTCGCCATGTAGAAGTCCTGAGACGACTGCACGACGACCGGGCGCATCTGGTTGGCACGGTTACGTGCATCCGACAAACGGCTTTCCGGTAACGGGTGGGTGAGTAAAATTTCCGGGGGACGGGAAGAGTAACGTGCCTGATCGAGCAGTTTTTCCAGGAAGCTCGGCATGGCCTGCGGGTCAAAGCCCGAACGCTGTAAAACCTGAATGCCGATACGGTCCGCTTCCTGTTCGTTTTGCTGGGTGAAGCTGATCATCCCCTGACGCGTTCCGGCCAGCGTACCGGTCAGTGCCGCCATCCCCGCCTGTGGGCTGGCCATTGCGAGCAGAATAGAACCCAGCGCGCCCACCCAGGTGAGCGGGGCATTGCGCTTCTGGTCTTCCATTGCACGCGCCAGGTGGCGCTGGGTGACGTGTGAAATTTCGTGCGCCATCACTGAAGCCAGCTGGCTTTCGTTGTCAGAGTAGCGAAATAATGCCGAATGCAGCACCACGTTCCCGCCAAAGAAGGCGAAGGCGTTAATTTCGTCGTTATTGATTAAATAGAAATGGAAGGGCGTTTTGACCGAGTCGGCGTGCGCCACCAGACGCATCCCCAGCCCGTTAATATACTGTACCAGCAAAGGATCGTTAATCAGCGGGGCGCTGCCGCGCAGCTGGCGAACATAGTAATCGCCCATTTGCATCTCTTGCCCGATAGAGAGCGTGCTTCCTGCTGTGGTGCCCATGTCCGGCAATGAGTCGGACGAGTCAGCGAAAGCGGGCAACACCTGACCGACCGTCACTGCGGCAATCAGTGTTGCAACCAGTGTTTTTCTCAACTGCCTGAACATAACCACTGTCCTGTATGTTGGATGTGCTAATTTGACCGATGAACCGCCATATCGTTCATCTCTGCTGCCCTGCGAGTGTAGCTGTGTTACAGCATGAAGAAAATCCCATTCATCAGGCTTTTGCGGATTGTGACAGGGATACAAAAAGCGAAAGTCTTTTTTGTGACAGTTAGATACAATTCACCGTCTCACTCCCGCCATTCGATTCAGGGAAGGGTTGTATGCTCGAAATGTTAATGCAGTGGTACCGGCGTCGGTTCAGTGACCCGGAAGCCATTGCTTTGTTGGTTATTCTGGTTGCCGGATTCGGTATTCTGTTCTTCTTCAGCGGCCTTCTCGCGCCTCTGCTGGTGGCGATTGTGCTGGCGTATCTGCTGGAGTGGCCAACGGCGCGCCTGGAACATATCGGTTGTTCTCGTCGCTGGGCGGCAAGCATCGTCCTGGTGCTGTTTGTCGGCATTCTGCTGTTGATGGCCTTCGTGGTGATGCCCGTGGCCTGGCAGCAGGGGATCTACCTGATCCGCGATATGCCCGGCATGTTGAATAAGCTCTCTGATTTCGCCGCCACCCTGCCGCGCCGTTATCCCGCGTTGATGGACGCCGGTATCATCGACGCGATGGCGGAAAACATGCGTGCCCGCATCATGACGATGGGCGACTCGGTGGTGAAATATTCGCTGGCCTCACTGGTGGGGCTGCTCACTCTGGCCGTTTACCTCGTGCTCGTGCCGCTGATGGTTTTCTTCCTGGTCAAAGATAAAGACCAGATGCTTAACGCCGTGCGGCGTATTTTGCCGCGCAACCGCGGGCTGGCGGGGCAGGTCTGGGAAGAGATGAACCAGCAGATCACTAACTACATTCGCGGCAAGGTGCTGGAGATGATGGTGGTGGGGGTAGCAACCTGGATTGGTTTCGTGATCTTCGGCCTCAACTACTCGCTGCTGCTGGCCGTGCTGGTGGGATTCTCGGTCCTGATTCCGTACATCGGCGCGTTTGTGGTTACCATTCCGGTGGTGGGCGTCGCGCTGTTCCAGTTTGGTCTGGGAACGGAGTTCTGGAGCTGCTTCGCGGTGTACCTGATTATTCAGGGGCTTGACGGGAACCTGCTGGTACCGGTGCTGTTCTCCGAAGCGGTAAACCTGCATCCGCTGGTGATTATCTTATCCGTGGTAATTTTCGGCGGGCTGTGGGGGTTCTGGGGCGTGTTCTTTGCGATTCCGCTGGCCACGCTGATTAAAGCGGTGGTGCACGCATGGCCGGATGTACCGGCGGTGGAAGAGAAGTAGATTTTGTGCGGGCTGATGCCCTCACCCCAACCCTCTCCCACGGGAGAGGGAGCAAACATTAAAAAAGGCAACTGACGTTGCCTTTTTGCTATTGATCAGGCGTTTGCTTTCAGCCAGTTCAACACTACGTCGTGGTGATTACTGGTTTTGAAGTCGTCAAACACATGTTCAACTTTACCGTCAGCGTCAATCAGGAAGCTGATGCGGTGAATGCCGTCATAGGTTTTACCCATAAACGTTTTCTCACCCCAGACGCCAAACTGCTCGCAAACCTGGTGGTCTTCGTCGGAAAGGAGCGTAAAGTTAAGCAGCTCTTTTTCCGCAAATCGTGACAGCTTTTCTGGTTTATCGGTGCTGATACCCAGCACTTCCACACCGACTTTTTTCAAGTCGTCCATGTTATCGCGTAAGCCGCAGGCCTGTACGGTGCAGCCGGGGGTCATGGCTTTCGGGTAGAAATAGACCAGAACACGCTGTCCCTGGAAGTCGGTCAAATTTACTTGCTCACCGTCTTGATCCGGTAAGCTAAATTTCGGTGCGATGTCACCGGCTTTCAGTGGATTCATTACTCAACTCCATCCTGTTCGTGCTGCGAATAATTGACGACGCTTATACTGCCCTGCGCGTTTAATTCTGTACAGAGGGCTTTGAACGCTTGCTCGATATTTGACGCATCCTGTGAGGCAGGGCTGTGTGCAGTGATTTGAATAAAGAGCGTGGGAACGGTGCTCTCGTCGCCCGGTTGCGTGCGGGAAACGAGCTCGGCAATGTTCATCTGATGGCTGTCGAACAGCGCGGTAAAACGCTCGATCAGATGCGGGGAATCAGTGACTTCAACCTGCACCCAGACGGTAGCGGGCATGGCCGGGCGCGGGCGCGCGGTAGTGCGTTTCATCACGATCAGCAAATCCAGCTCCGCGCCTTTCAACGGCAGGGTGGATTCAATAAGGGTAATGGCATTCCATGTTCCGGACAGCAGCATGATAAACGTGAACTCTTCGCCGAGCATTGCCAGACGGCTGTCTTCGATATTACAGCCGCAGCTGCTCACGTGACGGGTGATGGTGTTCACGATACCCGGCCTGTCGGCACCCAGCGCAGTGATAACCAGGTAATGTTGTGATGAGGTTGTCAAACCTGTTCTTCCTTTGCATGGTTAAGTCTTCCTAAGGAAAGCATAAAAAAAACATGCATACAACCGCCTGAGGGCCTCAGGTCGCTTGCTTTTATTACAGTTCCAAACGTACCATTGAGGCTCTTGTTCGCACAGAGGATGGCTCATGTTCACGGGAAGTATTGTCGCGCTTGTAACACCGATGGATGAAAAAGGTAACGTCTGCCGGTCTAGCATGAAGAAGCTGATTGATTACCATGTCGCCAATGGAACCTCGGCGATCGTTTCGGTAGGGACTACCGGTGAATCTGCAACGCTGAGCCACGAAGAGCATGGCGATGTGGTTATGCTGACCCTGGAGCTGGCTGACGGACGTATTCCGGTCATCGCGGGGACAGGCGCTAATGCAACCGCAGAAGCGATCAGCCTGACCAAACGTTTTAATGACAGCGGCATCGTAGGCTGTCTGACGGTGACCCCTTATTACAACCGTCCTACCCAGGAAGGTTTGTTCCAGCACTTCAAAGCCATCGCTGAACATACTGACTTGCCACAAATTCTGTATAATGTGCCGTCCCGTACTGGCTGCGATATGCTGCCGGAAACCGTTGGTCGTCTCTCGGAAGTAAAAAATATTATCGGTATTAAAGAGGCGACAGGGAACTTAAGCCGCGTTCATCAGATCAAAGAGCTGGTTTCAGACGACTTTATCCTGTTGAGTGGTGATGATGCGACCGCGCTGGACTTTATGCAGCTCGGTGGTCATGGCGTGATCTCCGTAACGTCAAACGTTGCGGCGCGCGATATGGCTGAAATGTGCAAACTGGCCGCAGCCGGTCACTTTGATGAGGCACGCGTCATTAACCAGCGCCTGATGCCGCTGCACAATAAATTATTTGTCGAACCCAATCCGATCCCCGTGAAATGGGCGTGTAAGGAGTTGGGACTTGTAGCATCCGATACGCTGCGTTTGCCAATGACACCGATTACCGACCACGGTCGCGACATCGTCAGGGCAGCGCTGAAGCATGCCGGTTTGCTGTAAAGTTTAGGGAGATTTGATGGCTTATTCAGTACAGAAGTCGCGCCTGGCGAAGGTTGCGAGTGTTTCGCTTGTTATGCTGCTCGCTGCCTGTAGTTCAGACTCGCGCTACAAGCGCCAGGTGAGCGGTGATGAATCCTATCTGGATGCGACCCCGCTTGCTGAACTTCATGCACCGGCTGGTATGATCCTGCCGATTCAGAACGGCGATTATAATATCCCCGTCACCAATGGCAGTGGTCTGGTGGGTAAAGCGCTTGATATTCGTCCACCAGCTCAGCCTCTGGCGCTGGTCAGCGGAGCGCGTACCCAGTTCACCGGTGATACGGCGTCTCTGCTGGTTGAAAGCGCGCGCGGAAGCAATCTGTGGCCACAGGTGGTGAGCGTTATTCAGGCGAAGAACTACACCATTGATAAACGCGATGACGCCAGCCAGACCTTAACCACCGACTGGATCGAGTGGAACCGCCTGGATGAAGATCAGCAGTACCGTGGACGTTATCAAGTCTCCGTTAAACCACAGGGTTATCAGCAGGCGGTTAACGTTAAGCTGTTAAACCTGGAGCAGGCGGGCAAACCGGTTGCGGATGCCGCCTCCCTGCAGCGTTACAGCACTGAAATGCTGAACGTGATTGCAGCGGGTCTGGATAAGACTGCGACTGATGCCGCAAATGCGGCGCAGAGCCGTAACGGCGTCACCTTCGACGTTCAGAGCGGTGCGGACGATACCGGTCTGCCAATGCTGGTGGTGCGTGCACCGTTTAACCAGACCTGGCAGCGTCTGCCAGCGACGCTGGAAAAAGTGGGCATGAAAGTGACCGACAGCACCCGTTCAACCGGTAGCATGACGGCAACCTATAAGCCACTGTCCGACAGTGCATGGCTGGAACTGGGCGCCAAAGATCCTCAGCTTGCCTCCGGTGATTACAAGATTCAGGTAGGCGACCTTGATAACCGCAGTAGTCTGCAGTTTATCGATCCAAAAGGTCACACGCTGACCCAGTCGCAGAACGATGCGCTGGTCGCTGTCTTCCAGGCAGCATTCAGCAAATAAATACGAGGGCGGGTTAATCCCGCCCTTTTTATTTTCGTGCTACGCAAACGTGTGCGTGGCATAATATGCCCAGTTTTGAACACAAATCATCACACCAGGAGTAATGAAGATGCAGAAGCAAGCTGAGTTGTATCGTGGCAAAGCGAAGACCGTATACAGCACGGAAAACCCGGATCTGTTGGTGCTCGAGTTCCGCAATGATACGTCAGCAGGGGATGGCGCGCGCATTGAGCAGTTCGATCGTAAAGGCATGGTGAACAACAAGTTCAACCACTTCATTATGACCAAACTGGCCGAAGCGGGTATCCCGACTCAGATGGAAGCGTTGCTGTCCGATACGGAATGTCTGGTGAAAAAACTGGATATGGTTCCGGTTGAGTGCGTTATTCGTAACCGTGCAGCGGGCTCCCTGGTGAAGCGTCTGGGTATTGAAGAAGGTATCGAACTGAATCCACCGCTGTTCGACCTGTTCCTGAAAAACGATGCCATGCACGATCCGATGGTCAATGATTCCTACTGCGAAACCTTCGGCTGGGTCAATAAAGAGAACCTGGCGCGCATGAAAGAGCTGACCTACAAAGCCAACGACGTGCTGAAAAAGCTGTTTGACGATGCGGGCCTGATCCTCGTCGACTTCAAGCTGGAGTTCGGTCTGTTCAAAGGCGAAGTGGTGCTGGGTGATGAGTTCTCCCCGGACGGTAGCCGCCTGTGGGACAAAGAAACCCTGGATAAAATGGACAAAGACCGTTTCCGTCAGAGCCTGGGTGGCCTGATTGAAGCCTATGAAGCGGTTGCTCACCGTTTAGGCGTTAAGCTCGACTAACTCCCTCACTTGCCAAAGGATGTTTTCATCCTTTGGCGTCTTACCTTTGTTTCCTATGGTAATCTTGCCGTTAACCGCCTACGATCATAGCTATTATTAATGGAATAGTTCGAGGTGGTTATGCGCTGGCAAGGGCGTCGTGAAAGTGACAATGTAGAAGACAGGCGCAGTGATGGCGGCGGCGGTCCTTCAATGGGGGGACCCGGCTTTCGGCTACCCAGCGGCAAGGGCGGTATCATCCTGCTGATTGTGGTGCTGGTCGCTGGCTATTACGGGGTCGACCTCACCGGTTTGATGACCGGTCAGCCGCTGCAACAGCAACCACAGTCTCCGCGCTCCATCAGCCCGAACGAAGATGAAGCGGCCAAATTTACCTCCGTTATTCTCGCGACCACTGAAGATACATGGGGTCAGCAGTTCGAGAAGATGGGGCGCACCTATCAGCAGCCGAAACTGGTGATGTACCGGGGCGCAACCCGTACCGGATGTGGTACCGGTCAATCTGTGATGGGGCCGTTCTACTGCCCGGCAGATGGCACCGTCTATATCGATCTCTCTTTTTACGATGACATGAAACGCAAGCTTGGCGCTGACGGTGATTTTGCCCAGGGCTACGTGATCGCGCATGAAGTCGGGCACCATGTGCAGAAGCTGCTGGGCATTGAGCCAAAAGTGCGTCAGCTACAGCAAAATGCGTCTCAGGCTGAAGTGAATCGTCTTTCCGTCAAGATGGAACTGCAGGCGGACTGCTTCGCAGGCGTCTGGGGGCACAGCATGCAGCAGCAGGGCGTACTGGAATCCGGCGATCTTGAAGAGGCATTAAACGCGGCGCAGGCCATCGGCGATGACCGTCTTCAGCAGCAAAGCCAGGGACGCGTCGTACCGGACAGCTTCACTCACGGTACGTCGCAACAGCGTTACAGCTGGTTTAAACGCGGTTTTGACAGCGGTGATCCTGCCCAGTGTAATACCTTCGGCAAAGCCATGTGATGGTGTCGTTTGCACATCTGATACGCGAGCTTGAGCGAACCGGGCACCGCCGTCTGGTGGTGCTCACGGGCGATGAGCCGTGGACGCTGAGGCAGGCCACCGCCCTGCGTGATGCTTTACCGGGAGACTGGCTGTGGCTGAATGAAAACCCGTCTAAAGCCATCGGCGGACTGTTGGGACGCGAATACCTGCATGCTGTGTTTGACGCGCATGCCGGGTTTGACGTCTCCGCCTTCGCCGCACTCAGCGGAACGTTGCGCGCCGGGAGCCTCCTCGTACTGCGAGTACCACCGTTCTCTGGCTGGGCCGACAGGCCAGACAGCGATTCTGTGCGCTGGAGTGACAGCGCAGAGCCGATCGCTACCCCGCACTTTGTTCACCATTTTTGCCGGACGCTTGCCGCCGATACGGATGCGATCGTCTGGCAACAGCATCATCCCCTGACGCTTCCCGCTGCGCCAGATTTACCCGTCTGGCAGCCCGCCAGCGGTGAGCCGCAGCGTGAGCAGGCGGCGATCCTCGACGCGCTTTTGGTCATGCCTGCGGGCATCGCTGCCGTGACGGCACCTCGCGGACGCGGAAAGTCAGCGCTGGCGGGGATGCTGCTGGGCAGCATCCAGGGGAGTGCGGTGGTGACGGCCCCGGCGAAAGGCGCAGCGGATGTCATCGCGCGTTTCGCGGGCGAGCGTTTTCACTTTATGGCACCCGATGCGCTGCTGGACTCCACGCTGCAGGCCGACTGGCTGATTGTCGATGAAGCGGCAGCCATCCCAGGCCCGCTGCTGGAGAAGCTGGTGACACGCTTTCCCCGCGTATTACTGACCACTACGGTTCAGGGTTACGAAGGGACGGGCAGGGGATTTCTGCTGAAGTTCTGCGCCCGGTTCAGTGGGCTGCAGCGTTATACCTTATCCACCCCCATTCGCTGGGCGGCCGGATGTCCGCTTGAACGGATCGTGGCGAATACGCTGCTGTTTGACGATGCGCTTATCGACCACAAACCGGAAGGTGAGGTGTCTGTAAGGTCTCTGGAGCCACAAGAGTGGGAGAGCGACCCGGCACGAGTGGCAAGCGTTTATGAACTGCTCTGTGCTGCCCACTACCGGACCTCACCGCTCGATTTACGCCGGATGATGGACGCCCCCGGCCAGCACTTTGCGGTTGCGGACGCGGGGGCTGATATTGCGGGCGCGCTCTGGCTGGTGGACGAGGGCGGATTGTCCCCCGAACTCAGCCGGGCGGTGTGGGCGGGCTCTCGTCGTCCACGAGGGAACCTTGTGGCGCAGTCGCTGGCGGCGCACGGCGGAACGCCTCTTGCGGCGACGCTGAAAGGCCGACGGATTAGCCGCATTGCGGTTCATCCCCGTCGTCAGCGGGAAGGCATTGGTCAGCGGCTGATCCTGAACGCCAGCGGTGAAGATTATCTCTCCGTGAGTTTTGGTTATACCGACGAGCTGTGGCGTTTCTGGCAGCGGTGCGGGTTTGTGCTGGTGCGAATGGGCAGCCATCGGGAAGCCAGCAGCGGGTGTTACACGGCGATGGCGCTGCTGCCGCAGAGCGAAGCCGGGCATCAACTGTGTATGCAGGCACATCGGCGTTTATGCCGCGATATGCGCGTCCTGTCGGCCTGGAATGGCGAAAAGATCCCGGTGACTGATGCCTGG
Organism: Enterobacter sp. ZOR0014; assembly: GCF_000798855.1. NCBI lineage: Bacteria > Pseudomonadati > Pseudomonadota > Gammaproteobacteria > Enterobacterales > Enterobacteriaceae > Enterobacter > Enterobacter sp. ZOR0014. Next base: position 17,528 of record NZ_JTLF01000089.1, read on the forward strand.
GAAGCTACCCTTAATAGTGACGACTGGCTGGAGCTGGCGGGGTTTGCTTTTGCGCACCGGGCGTTTTCAACCTCGGTAGCCGCGCTGACGCGGTTGCTGTTAGCCACAGATATGTCGCTTCCGGCGCTGCGCGGGAAAATCGAGGGGAGAAGCGAAGCGGTCGGGCGAAAAGCGTTACTGGCAAAGCTTCGCGAAGAAACCGCGCAAGCGCTTGAGAGCCTTGATTATTCGCGCTGTCAGCAGTTGAAAGCAGACATTTTGCAATGGCAATTTTTTCAATGACTTCTTCAGTAAAGTGGCATGGTCATTACCCCGCAGAGGCGTAAAATCCTGCTCATCAATTAAGGAGACCGCCATGAAACACGACCATTTTGTTGTTCAAAGCCCTGACAAACCGGCTAAACAGTTACTGCTTCTGTTTCATGGTGTTGGCGATAATGCCGTCAATATGGGGCAGATTGGTAGCTGGTTTGCGCCTGTTTTCCCTGAAGCATTGATTGTCAGCATCGGCGGCGTAGAACCGTGTGGTCCGAACGGACGACAGTGGTTTCCGGTTCAGGGCGTGACGGAGGAGAACCGTCAGGCGCGCATTGATGCCATCATGCCCACGTTTATCGACATCGTACGCTACTGGCAGCAGCAGAGCGGCGTGGGTGCTGACGCGACCGCGCTGATTGGCTTCTCGCAGGGATCTATCATGTCCCTGGAAAGTGTGAAAGCGCAGCCGGGTCTGGTTTCACGGGTGATTGCGTTTAACGGCCGCTTTGCGACGCTGCCGACGAGTGCGACCACGCAGACCACGATCCATCTGATCCACGGTGGTGAAGACCGGGTCATTGAGCTTTCACATGCGGTTGCCGCTCAGGAAGCATTGATTCGTGAAGGTGGGGATGTGACGCTGGATATCGTTGACGATCTGGGCCATGCGATTGACGACCGCAGCATGCAATTCGCGCTCGATCATCTGCGTTATACCGTACCGAAGCACTACTTTGATGAAGCGCTCAGCGGCGGCAAGCCGAATGACGATAATATTGTTGAGTTTATGTAGGCTCTTTCCCCCTCCCCCCCCAGTTCCTCTCCCCACAGGGGCGAGGGTTAGGGGGAGGGGTGAGATTAACAATTACTTCTTCTGGTCTTTCTTCGGCCAGTCGTCGTCATCGTCCCACTTGTCGTTAAAATCGCGGTGTGGCGGGAGATCCGGCTTGTTCGCAAGAAACTTTTTGTGGTCAACGCGCTTAAGGTCTTTAATCACGTTGAGCAGTACGCCGACCAGAAACACCAGCACCAGAATCCACCAGTACTTTGAAAGCCAATCCATTCGCTATTCCTCTCAGAGCATTCGTCAGGCGACGAGTTGCTCCATAATACGTTGATACATACGAGCCAGCAGTTGCAAATCTGCCGCATTAACACACTCATTTATTTTATGAATGGTTGCGTTTACTGGCCCCAGTTCGACAACCTGAGCTCCCATACGGGCGATAAAGCGTCCGTCTGAGGTGCCACCCGTCGTCAGCAGTTGTGGCTTAATTTCATTATAGTGCTCGATGGCGTTCACCACCGCATCAACCAGTTTGCCGCGCTGCGTCAGGAACGGCTGGCCGGAAAGCCACCAGTCCACGGTGTAGCGCAGGTGATATTTTTCCAGCAGCGCGACAACGCGCGCTTTGATCATCTCATCGGTCAGTTCGGTGCTGAAGCGGAAGTTGAACTGGACGAAGAAGTCCCCCGGGATCACGTTGTTGCTGCCGGTCCCGGCCTTGACGTTAGCAATCTGCATGCTGGTCGGGGGGAAGAACTCGTTACCTTTATCCCACTCAATCGCCACCAGTTCGCTCAGCATTGGCGCAGCGCGATGAACGGGGTTATCGGCCAGATGTGGATAAGCAACATGTCCCTGAACGCCGTGAATGGTCAGGTTACAGGTCAGTGAGCCACGGCGACCGTTTTTCACGACATCGCCCACCACTTCGGTACTGGACGGCTCGCCGACCAGACAGTAGTCGAGACGCTCGTTGCGCGCCATCAGCGCTTCAACCACCTTCACGGTACCGTTATGGGCACTGGCTTCTTCGTCGGAGGTGACCAAAAACGCGAGACGGTTTTTGTGGTTCGGATGCTGAGCCACAAAGCGTTCAGCCGCGACCACCATCGCCGCCAGCGAGCCTTTCATGTCTGCCGCGCCGCGGCCAAAGAGCATGCCATCGCGGATGGTCGGTTCAAACGGCGGGTTAATCCAGCGATCTGCGTCACCTGCGGGAACGACGTCAGTATGCCCGGCAAACGCCAGCGTTTCACCCTGGCCGCGCCACGCCCAGAAGTTCTGAGTATCGCCAAAATCCATGCGTTCAACGGTAAAACCGATGGCACGCAGGCGCTCAATCATTAATGCCTGACAACCTGCGTCGTCCGGGCTAAGGGAAGGACGGCGAATAAGCTGTTGAGTCAGCTCAATGACCGGGCATGACATACACTACACCTCAACGAAAAAGTCAGAATAAAGGGTTTCACTGAAACCCAGCAGCATAGGCTGACCTGGCTTGCAGAGCAATGGGCGTTTGATAATTGCCGGCATTTCACGCATCAGTTTTGCCGCGCTGTCGGCATCAACGATGCTGGCGCGCAGGGATTCGTCCAGTTTACGCCAGGTGGTACCGCGGGTGTTAAGCAGTGCCTCCCAGCCCAGTTCATTGATGGCGTTATGCAGAAAATCTGCATCAAGCCCATCGGCACGGTAATCGTGGAATCGGTACTCGATGTGGTTCGCTTCCAGCCAGCGGCGGGCTTTTTTGATGGTGTCGCAATTTTTAATGCCGTACATCACAACCATGGTGAATCCTTTTGTCCTTATGACCATTAAATGTTCAATAAATTCGAAGATATATCCTTAAGCAGAATATAACACATTCAGGAATACTCTGGATTTACACGTCTGCTTAATTCAACGCACATCTGTACGCTGAATATTCTTTCATCATTTAAGCATAGATGTCCATCGGGTATAAATTGCTAACAAACTCAGCGGGTAAAATAAAGCTCACCCGTTCGTAGGGTTATTTCAAAATATTGCTGGCCGTCACACAAAATTTAAGATTCTCCATTCATATTTATCATAAATCCCCAACGGTGGCGGGGTACAATCACAGCAATTGGTTAAATAGTCTTCACAATGATGATACGTTTTCGTAGAATGCGCATAATAATAAGAGAGGTTGTTATGATTGAACGTGAACTGGGGAACTGGAAAGATTTTATCGAAGGCATGCTTCGTAAATGACATTCAGTAAGAATTGCAAGAGCACTTAAATAAGTAAAATAACCATAGTGTGAATTAATCACACAATAAAAAGGCGGCTGATAAAGCCGCCTTTTTTATGGCTGAATGTTATTCCTGCCGCTCTCTGAGCGGGAAGCGACGACGCACCAGCACAAAGAACAGCGGCACGAAATAAATGGCCAGGATGGTGGCCGAAATCATGCCCCCCATTACCCCGGTACCGACCGCGTGCTGGCTGCTGGAACCTGCACCCGTGCTGGTTGCCATTGGCAATACGCCAAAAATAAAGGCCAGCGAGGTCATCAGGATCGGGCGCAGTCGCTGACGGCAGGCATGTAGCGTGGCGGCCATCAGCTCGTGGCCTTTGGCATTCATCTCGTTGGCAAACTCAACGATCAGAATGGCGTTTTTCGCCGACAAGCCGATCACCGTCAGCAGCCCGACCTGGAAGTAAACATCGTTTTCCAGGCCGCGTATCCAGGTTGCCAGCAGCGCACCGATAACCCCAAGCGGTACCACCAGCATGACCGAGAACGGAACCGACCAGCTCTCATACAGCGCGGCAAGGCAGAGGAACACCACCAGCAGAGAAAGGGCATAAAGCGCGGGGGCCTGCGCGCCGGAGAGACGTTCCTGGTAAGACATGGCCGTCCATTCCAGACCAAAACCGGCGGGCAGCTGTTGCACCAGTTTTTCCATGGTGTCCATGGCCGTGCCGGTACTTACGCCCGGCGCGGCTTCCCCGACGATTTCCACCGCAGAATAACCGTTATAGCGCTCCAGACGCGGCGAACCGCTCTCCCAGCGCGAGGTGGCAAACGCCGAGAAGGGAACCATCCCGCCGCTGTTATTGCGTACAAACCAGCGGTTAATATCATCCGGCAGCATGCGGTACGGCGCGGCGGACTGAACATACACTTTTTTCACGCGACCGCGATCCATAAAGTCGTTCACATAGCTCGAGCCCCACGCCGTTTGCAGGGTGTCGTTGATATCGTCGATGGAGACGCCCAGCGCCTGCGCCTTACGCTGGTCGATATCCACCTGAAGCTGCGGGCTGTCGTCCAGGCCGTTGTGGCGCACGCGGGTCAGGCCAGAATCATTACCTGCCAGCGCTAACAATTTGTCGCGTGCCGCCATCAGCGCATCGTGACCCGCGCCGGCGTGATCCTGCAGCTCCATATCAAACCCGGCAGAACTCCCCAGGCCGCTGATCGCTGGCGGACTGCTCGCAAAGACGCGCGCCTCTTTAATACGGGAAAAGGCTTTAGTGGCACGTTCAATGATGGCAAATGAGGTTCCCGTTTGGGTGTCCCGTTCATTCCAGTCTTTCAGACGGACAAACATACGGGCGACGTTCTGTCCGTTCCCGCCCGGGCCGGAGCCAACGGTCGAAAAGACCGACACAACGTTATCTTTCTCGTGGGTGAAGAAGTACTGCTCTACGTTCTGGACCACTTTCAGCGTCTGCTGCTGCGTTGAGCCGCTCGGGAGCTGCACCGAGGTGATGAACATCCCCCGGTCTTCCATCGGCAGGAACGAGGTGGGCAAATGCAGAAACAGCCACACCATGCCGCCCAGCAGTACAACGTAAATCATCATCCAGCGCAGGCTGCGGTGCAGCACTTTACCGACCGCAGATTCATACCGGGCGGCATTGCGGTTGAACATCCGGTTAAACCAGCCGAAGAACCCTTTCTGACCGTGATGTTCCCCTTTGTGCAGCGGCTTGAGGAGGGTGGCGCAAAGCGCAGGGGTGAGGATCAGGGCCACCAGAACGGAGAGCACCATTGCTGAGACGATGGTTATCGAGAACTGGCGGTAAATCGCGCCGGTCGTGCCGCCGAAGAAGGCCATCGGGATAAAGACCGCCGACAACACCATCGCAATGCCGACTAACGCCCCCTGAATTTGTCCCATGGATTTTCGCGTGGCCTGGCGCGGGGAAAGACCTTCTTCGCTCATGATGCGCTCGACGTTTTCGACCACCACAATGGCATCATCCACCAGCAGGCCAATTGCCAGCACCATGGCAAACATCGTCAGGGTGTTAATGCTGTACCCGAACGCGTAAAGCACCGAAAAGGTACCCAGCAGCACCACGGGGACGGCAATAGTGGGGATCAGCGTGGCGCGGAAGTTTTGCAGGAACAGATACATGACCAGGAATACCAGGGCAATCGCTTCCAGCAGGGTCTTTACCACATCCTCAATCGAGGCTTTTACGAAGGAAGTGGTTTCATAGGCGACTTTATACTCCAGCCCGTGCGGGAAATACTGCGACAGCTCATCCAGACGGTCCAGCACCAGTTTCGCCGTCGCCATTTCATTTGCGCCGGAGGCCAGCTTAATCCCAAGGCCAGAGGCCGGGTTGCCGTTAAATCGGCTCAGGTAGTCGTATTTCTCAGCACCCATTTCCACCGTCGCCACATCGCTCAGACGCACTTCTGAGCCATCCTGATTCACGCGCAGGGTGATGTTGCGGAACTGGTCCGGTGTCTGAAGCAGGGATTGCGAATTAATGGTGGCGTTCAGGGCTTGTTTATCAACGGAAGGCGTTCCTCCCAGTTGCCCCACGGCAATTTGTGCGTTCTGGGCTTTGATGGCATCCGTCACGTCGGTGGCCGTCATCTGATAGCTGTTCAGCTTGTTGGGATCGAGCCAGATACGCATGGAGTATTGTGAGCCGTAGGCGTCGATATCCCCCACGCCGTTAATACGGCTGAGCGGGTCCTGAATATTACTGGCGACGTAGTCCGCAATGTCCTGTTTATCCATTGAGCCATCGGTGGAGACAAACGCGATGGTCAAAATGTTGGTATCACCGGTTTTACGTACGGTAACGCCCTGGTTCTGCACCGCCTGGGGCAGCTTACGCATGGCCGACTGAAGCTGGTTTTGTACCTGCTGCACCGCTTCGTCCGGGTCGGTGCCCGCCTTAAAGCTCAGGGTAACCGTCGCTTGTCCCGTGGCGCTGCTTTGCGAGGACATGTACATCAGGTTATCCAGACCCGTCATGTTCTGCTCGATAACCTGCGTCACGGTGTTTTCCAGCGTTTGTGCGGAAGCGCCGGGGTAGTTTGCGGTGACACGCACATTAGGCGGTGCCAGATCGGGATATTGCTCAACAGGAAGAGAAGTAATCGCCAGGACACCTGTCAGACACAACAGGATGGCAAGCACCCAGGCAAAAATGGGGCGATCGATGAAAAAATTCGCCATGTAAAAGTGACCTCGTTTTGCTGCACGTCATTATTGTTTATTGCCCGCCTAACTTTAGCGGTAAGGCCCAGGTCAAACGTGGAGAAATAAAGGAGATAGTGTAAATTATCATGCGCTTTTCCCTGCGCTTGCCTCTTTACCGTTATTTACCCGTTAACGGCGCAGGTACCGGGAACGTCACGCAGACCAGCGTGCCGCCGTTTTGCGGTTGCGAAAAGTGCAGCATGCCTCCGAGTCGTTGTGCGCGCTCACGCATAATGTTCAGTCCGTAGTGTCCGGGCGGTTCGCTTGCCTCGCCAATCCCGATGCCGTTGTCGCGAATGCTGACGCTGTGCGTGCCATCCACCGCCGTTACGCAGCTAACGGTAATTTCGCTGGCCTGGGCGTGCTTAATCGCATTCAGAACGGCTTCCCGGACGATCTGCAATAAATGCACCTGTTTCTGGGCGTCAAGCGCCAGGGAGGAGAGACGACAGTCGAGGTGCAGCCTGGCCTGTGTCTGGCTCTGCAGGGCATCGAGAGACTCCTGCAGCGCTGCGGGTAAATTCGCATGATTTAACGTCAGCCGGAAGGTCGTCAGCAGCTCGCGCAGCTGCTGCCAGGCGTTGTTCAGCTCGCGGGAGAAGTCGGTGATGATAGTTTGCGCGGGAGCATTATCCGCTGGCACCGCGCGTTTAAGCAGGGCAAGCTGGATCCGCAGATAAGACAGCACCTGCGCCAGCGAATCGTGCAGTTCCCGGGCGATGGTGGCGCGTTCTTCCATCAGCAGCAGCTGCTGGTAATGCTTTTGCGCCTGGTTAAAGTACAGCCCGCGCCCGAGCATGGTCGCCACGCTTCTCATCAGCGGGAGGGGAACGCTGTCCGTCTCGCTTTGCCAGCGCAGTTCACCGTAAAGGGTGTCCTGCATCAGTACCGGCAGATTTTGCATCGGGATGCTGCCCGACGCGGTCCCTTCACACAGTCGCCAGTCGTCGCTGGTGCGGAGTTCCAGGTAATTCATCTGAGTGTATTCATGGACAATCTGCAATATGTGCCGAAAACAATGGCTGTCTATCTGCCCCGTATTCAACGCCTGGGAGCATTTAAACAGCATGTCGAGCTGCTGGTGGGCTTCGTGCAAATGTCGCGTCTTTTCCGCCACGGAAGCTTCAAGCGACCGATAAAGGGTGTGTAGCTCCCCCGACATATGGTTGAAAGCGCGGGAAAGTTGGCCCAGCTCGTTGGGTAGGGCGGTATCCGGCGCAGGCGTCGTAAATTCACCTCGCTCAATCCGCTCGCTGGCCGCCACCAGATTATTCAGCGGTAATACGACCTGGCGGCGGATACGCCGCAGGGTAAACAGCGTCAGCAGCAGGATCCCGAGGGCGCCAGCCAGAGAGAGGAGGGTCACTGTCTGGATTTTATGTTCACTGTAATGCTGGAGGGCGAGCACAAAGGCATCAATGCGGCCGACAAAATCCTCAATATGCGCGGCATACCATGCGCTGTCACCGCGGGCGATGTGCTTATCCATTTCCAGCCAGGCAAACTGCAGTTGCTGGTAGCGCGTTTTGACATTGCCCGGAACGTACCAGCGGTTCAGCTTTTGCAGGGAAGGTGCGCTCAATGTCTGCCGCCAGTTCTCACGATGCGCCATAAGGGAAGGGCTGTTACGCTGCATCTCGTAGCCGAGACGATAGCTCTGCATGCGCAGTGAACCCGCAACGTTGATGGCTTCAGCGTCGCGCTGGCTGCTGGCAAGCGTCAGTAGCGCGACGCTGCTGGTCAGCACGGAGAGAACAATTATCGAAAAGAAAGCCCAGGCAAGGCTTCCGGAAACGGGTCGCTTAACGGTCACAGAACGGCTCTCTGGGAGAAATAATCAGACGTTTCGGGCAGGTGTACATTGCCTGATAACGCAGTGATGAGTAAACACTTTATTCATACGTACAGTAAGGTTATTGCGCCTGGCGCAACCGGAAACATCATCCAGCGAGAAACGCGCCGTCTGAACCCACGGGCGACAAAGCGAGCGTCACGGCGTAGTATAAACAGACTCATTTTGCCGTGGAGCCCGTATGTCCCTGAACATTACCGTTATCAAAGACAAAATCCTTTCTGAAAATTACTTTGTCCTGCGTAACATCACTTACGATTTAACCCGTAAGAACGGGGACGTTATTCGCCATAAACGCGAAGTCTACGACCGGGGCAATGGCGCTACCATTCTGCTGTATAACCGCGAAAAGCAAAGCGTGGTATTGATTCGTCAGTTTCGGGTGGCGACATGGGTCAATGGCAACGCGGACGGGCGCCTGATTGAAACCTGCGCCGGTCTGCTTGATGACGATGAGCCGGAAGTCTGTATTCGCAAAGAAGCCATAGAAGAAACGGGTTTTGAGGTGGGTGCGGTACAAAAAGTCTTTGAGCTTTTCATGTCTCCAGGCGGGGTGACCGAGCTGGTCCACTTCTTCGTTGCGGAATACACCGATGCTCAGCGTACTCACCGCGGCGGCGGGGTCGAGGATGAAGATATTGAAGTGCTTGAAATGCCCTTCGCTCAGGCGCTGGAAATGGTGAAAAGCGGCGAGATACGCGACGGTAAAGCGGTGATCCTGCTGCAGTATCTGCAAACCAGCGGCGTGATGAACGCCGCGCAGGTCCGGTGATAAGTTATATTTCAGATAAATCTATCCGATAAATCCGATTGAGCCCGCCCGTCCAGGGCACGAAGATACGCCCCAGATTGACCTTTTCGTTTCCGGGGCTGTGCCATTCATGCGCTACTGCGTTTTGCTTCTCTTCTTTTTTTGCGTGCTACCCGCACCTCTGGTGTGGGCTGCACCTGCGCAGCAGTCTTTCTCTGACTGGCAGGTCACCTGCAATAACCAGAATTTTTGCGTTGCCCGAAATACCGGTGAACACCGCGGGCTGGTGATGACGCTGAGCCGTAGCGCTGGGGCAAAAACGGACGCCAGCCTGCGTATCGATCTCGGCGGGCTTTCGGCTCCTCCGGTAAAAGAGCCTGACATCGCCCCCCGACTGCTGCTCGACGACGTTCCCTTAAAACTCAATGCCCAGCACTGGCAGTTAACGCCCTGGCATCTCAAGACTGACGATACGGGTACCCTCACCACGTTTCTGAAAACGATTCAGGAAGGACAGAGGCTGACCCTGCGCGGAGGGAAGCAGACGATCTCTCTGGTCGGACTGAAAGCGGCGCTGCTGTTTATCGACGCTCAGCAAAAGCGCGTGGGCAGCGAAACAGCATGGATTAAAAAAGGAGATAGCCCGCCGCTGAGCGTGCCTCCAGCTCCGGCATTAAAAAAGGTGGCCGTGGTGAACCCCACGCCAACGCCACTCTCCCACGCTGAACTGAACGATCTGCTGGATTACGGCACCTGGCGGATGAACAACAGCCAGTGCTCGCTGGATCCTAACCGCCGCGAAGTGCGCGTCACTGCTTTAACGGATGATAAAGCGCTGCTGATCGTCAGCTGCGAGGCGGGGGCTTACAATACGGTCGATCTGGCGTGGCTGGTATCGCGTAAAAAACCGTTCACCGCGCGCAGCGTCAGGCTGCGTCTACCGTTTACCCCGTCCAGTCAGAGTAGCGATATGGAACTGATGAACGCCAGCTTCGATGAAAAAGCACGCGAGCTGACGACGCTCGCACTGGGGCGTGGGATCGGTGATTGTGGGATCCAGACGCGCTGGCGTTTCGACGGCCAGCGCTTCCGCCTGGTGCGGTATGCGGAAGAGCCAAGCTGCGATAACTGGAACGGGCCGGACGCCTGGCCCACGCTGTGGATCACGCGGTAGTCCGGCTTACGATTTGATGGTGTTGTAGGCCGGGTAAGGCGTAGCCGCCACCCGGCAACGAAGACCGCACTAAAGCACACTCAACGCCTTCTCCACCACGTTCTCAACGGTAAAGCCGAAGTACGGGAACAGCTTGTCGGCAGGGGCGGACTCACCGTAGCCCCGCATACCGACAATCGCCCCTTTCAACCCCACATACTTATACCAGTAGTCGGCAATTCCCGCTTCCACCGCCACGCGCGCCGCGACGCTGGAGGGGAGCACCGATTCACGGTATGCCTCGTCCTGGGCATCAAAGATATCCGTTGAAGGCAGGGAAACGACGCGCACCGCGTGACCTTCGGCAGTCAGTTTCTCCGCCGCTTTCACCGTAATTTCCACCTCAGAACCCGTGGCAATCAGGATCACGTCCGGTTTGCCGCCGCTGTCCTTCAGGATGTACCCGCCGCGGGCGATATTTTTCACCTGCTCCGGGGTGCGCTCAATCTGCGCCAGGTTTTGACGCGACAGGATCAGCGCCGTCGGGCCGTTATGGCGCTCAACCGCCAGCTTCCAGCCCACTGCCGCTTCGACCTGATCGCACGGACGCCATGTGCTGAAGTTTGGCGTTAAGCGCAGGCTCGCCAGCTGTTCCACCGCCTGGTGCGTCGGGCCATCTTCACCCAGCCCGATAGAGTCGTGGGTGTAGACCATGATCTGCCGGGCCTTCATCAGCGCCGCCATGCGCGCTGCGTTACGGGCGTACTCAACGAACATCAGGAAGGTGGCGGTGTAGGGCACGAAGCCGCCGTGATGGGCGATACCGTTGGCAATGGCGGTCATCCCGAACTCGCGCACGCCGTAGTGGATATAGTTTCCGGCGATGTCCTCTTTCAGCGATTTCGAGCCCGACCAGATGGTCAGGTTACTCGGCGCCAGATCCGCCGAGCCGCCGAGCAGTTCGGGCAGGATAGGGCCGATGGCATTCAGGGTGTTTTGCGACGCCTTACGGGTGGCGATTTTCGCCGGGTTAGACTGCAGGTTTTCAATCAGTGCCTGGGTTTTATCGTCCCAGTCTTCCGGCAGTCCACCGCTCATGCGGCGGGAAAACTCAGCCGCCAGTTCCGGGTATGCTTTTTTGTAGGCGGCAAATTTTTCGTTCCAGGCATGCTGGGCTTTTTCACCCGTTTCGCGCGCATCCCATGCCTTGTAGATCTCTTTCGGGATCTCAAACGGCGGGTATTTCCAGCCCAGTTTCTGTCGGGTCAGTGCCACCTCTTCTTCGCCGAGCGCCGCGCCGTGCGCTTCTTCTTTGCCTGCTTTGTTTGGTGAGCCAAAGCCGATGACCGTACGGCAGATAATCAGGGACGGTTTGTCCTTCACGCTCTGCGCTTCCTGAATCGCTTTTTTCACCGCTTCAGGATCGTGGCCGTCGATCTCATGCACGACGTGCCAGTGATAGGCTTCGAAGCGTTTCGCCGTGTCGTCGGTGAACCAGCCCTCGGTTTCCCCGTCAATGGAGATGCCGTTGTGGTCGTAAAAGCCGATCAGCTTGCCGAGCTCCAGCGTGCCCGCCAGCGAGCAGACTTCATGCGAAATCCCCTCCATCAGGCAACCGTCACCCATAAACACGTACGTGTAGTGATCGACAATCTCGTGGTCCGGCTGGTTAAACTGTGCCGCCAGCGTGCGTTCGGCAATCGCGAGTCCGACGGCGTTGGCCAGCCCCTGACCCAGCGGTCCGGTGGTGGTTTCGACACCCGGCGTATAGCCGATTTCCGGGTGACCCGGGGTTTTCGAATGCAGCTGGCGGAAATTCTTCAGCTCCTCAAGCGGCAGATCATAGCCGGACAGGTGCAGCAGGCTGTAGAGCAGCATCGAGGCGTGGCCGTTAGACAGAATAAAGCGGTCACGATCGTACCAGGCAGGATCGTTGGGGTTGTGCTTCAGGAAGTCGTTCCACAACACTTCGGCAATATCAGCCATGCCCATGGGGGCGCCAGGGTGGCCGGAATTGGCTTTCTGCACGGCATCCATGCTGAGGGCGCGGATGGCATTGGCGAGCTCTTTACGGGACATAGTTCACTCCATGGCAAGGTTAAAGTTTGGCGGCGAGTAGGTCTTCAAGTTTGCGCTGGTCGACGGCGAACAGGCGGATGCCTTCCGCCAGTTTATCCACGGCCATCGCGTCCTGATTGTGCTCCCAGCGGAACTCGGCTTCGGTCATGGCCTTCGGTTTCGGCAGGACGGTGGAGGTTGGCACCAGTTTGCGGATCACCGTCTCTTCTTTGTCCTGTAATTCTTTAAGCAGGTTAGGGGAGATGGTCAGGCGATCGCAGCCTGCCAGGGCGAGGATCTGCTCGGTACGGCGGAAGCTGGCCCCCATCACGATGGTTTCATAGCGGTGCTGTTTGTAGTAGTCGTAGATATTTCGCACTGACTTCACGCCCGGATCTTCCTCGACTACGTACGGGTCCATGGGCTGTTTCGCCTGATACCAGTCGTAGATGCGCCCGACAAACGGCGAGACGAGGAACACGCCCGCTTCAGCACAGGCGCGTGCCTGTGCAAACGAGAACAGCAGCGTCAGGTTGCAGTGGATCCCCTCTTTTTCGAGCACCTCTGCCGCGCGGATACCTTCCCACGTCGACGCGAGCTTGATCAGAATGCGTGACGTATCAATTCCCTGCTCCTGGTAGAGTTCAACCAGACGACGCGCTTTCGTAATACTCTTTTCTTTATCGAACGAGAGGCGGGCGTCCACTTCGGTCGAGACGCGTCCTGGAATGCTTTTCAGAATTTCTGCACCAAAATTAACCGCCAGTTTGTCGCTGGCTTCGGCAACCTGTTGCTCCTGCGTTTTGCCGCGCTTCTTGCCGTAAGCAATCGCGTCATCAATCAGATGGCTAAAATGGGCAAGCCCTGCCGCTTTCAGAAGCAGGGAAGGGTTGGTGGTCGCGTCCTCCGGCTGATAGTGGCGAATCGACTCGATATCGCCGCTGTCCGCAACCACGGTGGTGAATTGTTTGATGCCGTCTAGCTGGTTCATAAATCATTACTCCTTGGAAATAAAAGAGTTAGATGAGTGCGTTAGTTCACACTTCTGAGAAAATCATGATGGACTTAACAAAAAAGCATAGCAGATGGGGGAGGCATTGCTTTTGAGACGGGTAACATGGCTGTTATAAATTGATAACAATTTTTAATGTGTGATGGTGAGAGTTTGGCAGCCTTCAAAGTTTATGCGCTGTCCTGAGGCGATACTAGGCGGTACACCAGGGTGTGCATCAGGATCGCAAACGTCACCCTTTTGACCGATACGTGAAAGGAAAAATAAGATGGATGAGCAGTTGAAACAGAGTGCCCTCGATTTTCACGAGTTCCCCGTTCCGGGCAAAATCCAGGTTTCCCCAACCAAGCCGCTGGCGACTCAGCGCGATCTGGCTCTTGCCTACTCACCGGGCGTGGCGGCACCGTGTCTGGAAATCGAAAAAGATCCGCTGGCGGCCTATAAGTACACCGCGCGCGGTAACCTGGTCGCGGTGATCTCTAACGGTACGGCGGTACTCGGCCTTGGCAACATTGGTGCGCTGGCGGGTAAGCCGGTGATGGAAGGGAAGGGCGTTCTGTTCAAGAAATTCGCCGGTATCGACGTGTTCGATATCGAAGTGGACGAGCTGGACCCGGATAAATTCATTAACGTCGTCGCCGCGCTGGAGCCAACCTTCGGCGGTATCAACCTGGAAGACATCAAAGCGCCGGAATGTTTCTATATCGAGCAGAAGCTGCGCGAGCGTATGAACATCCCCGTGTTCCATGACGACCAGCACGGTACGGCCATTATCAGCACCGCCGCCATTCTGAACGGCCTGCGCGTGGTCGAGAAAAATCTTTCCGACGTGCGTATGGTGGTCTCCGGCGCGGGCGCGGCGGCCATCGCCTGTATGAACCTGCTGGTGGCGCTGGGGATGCAGAAACACAACATCGTGGTTTGCGATTCCAAAGGCGTGATCTACAAAGGCCGTGAGCCAAACATGGCGGAAACCAAAGCGGCGTATGCGGTGGACGATGACGGCAAACGCACGCTTGAGGACGTGATTGACGGTGCGGATATCTTCCTCGGCTGCTCGGGCCCGAAAGTGCTGACCCAGGAGATGGTGAAGAAGATGGCGCGTGCGCCAATGATCCTGGCCCTGGCGAACCCTGAACCGGAAATTCTGCCGCCGCTGGCGAAAGCGGTGCGTGAAGACGCCATTATCTGTACCGGCCGTTCGGACTACCCGAACCAGGTGAACAACGTGCTCTGCTTCCCGTTCATCTTCCGTGGCGCGCTGGACGTTGGCGCAACGGCGATCAACGAAGAGATGAAGCTGGCAGCGGTTCACGCCATCGCGGAACTGGCGCATGCCGAGCAGAGCGAAGTGGTGGCTTCTGCCTATGGCGATCAGGATCTGAGCTTCGGGCCTGACTACATCATCCCTAAACCGTTTGACCCGCGACTGATCGTGAAGATCGCGCCAGCGGTGGCCAAAGCGGCAATGGACTCCGGCGTAGCAACGCGTCCGATCCAGGACTTCGACGCTTACGTCGATAAACTCACCGAGTTCGTCTACAAAACCAACCTGTTTATGAAGCCAATTTTCTCTCAGGCCCGCGCGGACGCAAAACGCGTGGTGCTGGCGGAAGGGGAAGAGGCGCGCGTGCTGCATGCCACCCAGGAGCTGGTGAGCCTCGGGCTGGCGAAGCCGATCCTGATTGGTCGTCCGAGCGTGATCGAAATGCGCATTCAGAAACTGGGGCTGCAGATTAAGCCGGGTGTGGACTTTGAGATCGTCAATAACGAATCCGATCCGCGCTTTAAAGAGTACTGGAACGAATACTACGCGATCATGAAGCGTCGTGGGATCACCCAGGAGCAGGCGCAGCGGGCGGTGATCAGCAATACCACGGTGATCGGCGCGATTATGGTCCATCGCGGCGAAGCGGATGCGCTGATCTGCGGTACCATCGGCGATTACCACGAGCATTTCAGCGTGGTGCAGGAGATCTTCGGCTACCGCGAAGGGGTTCACGCCGCCGGAGCGATGAACGCGCTGCTGCTGCCAAGCGGGAACACGTTTATCGCCGATACCTACGTTAACGACGATCCAACCCCGGACGAGCTGGCGGAGATCACCGTGATGGCGGCAGAAACCGTGCGCCGCTTTGGTATTGAGCCGAAAGTGGCGCTGCTATCGCACTCTAACTTTGGTTCGTCTAAATCAGCGGCGGCGTGCAAAATGCGTCAGACGCTGGAGCTGGTGCGCGAGCGTGCGCCGGAGCTGATGATTGACGGAGAAATGCACGGCGATGCCGCGCTGGTGGAAAGCATCCGCAACGAGCGTATGCCGGACAGCCCGCTGAAAGGCTCGGCAAACATCCTGATTATGCCGAACGTGGAAGCGGCGCGTATCAGCTACAACCTGCTGCGCGTATCCAGCTCTGAAGGGGTGACCGTAGGGCCGGTACTGATGGGCGTGGCGAAACCGGTGCATGTATTAACGCCGATTGCCTCTGTGCGACGCATCGTGAACATGGTGGCGCTGGCGGTGGTTGAGGCGCAGACGCAGCCTCTGTAGCGGCGGTGCGTCGGGTGGCGCGTTCGCTTACCCGACCTACGGGTTAACCAGGCCGGATAAGCGCAGCGCCGTCCGGCAATTACACCCAGTCGCGTACTTTCAGAAACTCACTCAAGGCAGCCTCCGGGCTGCCTTCTTTTGGCTCGTAACAGTATTCCCAGCGTACCAGCGGCGGCATCGACATTAAAATCGACTCCGTGCGCCCGCCGGTCTGCAGGCCGAAGAGCGTCCCGCGATCCCACACCAGGTTAAACTCCACGTAGCGCCCGCGGCGATAAAGCTGGAATTCGCGCTCGCGCACGCCATAGTCGATATCTTTACGACGTTCGACAATGGGCAAATAGGCCTCAGTAAAGCCTTCGCCCACCGCGCGCATAAAGCTGAACGCGGTATCAAAATCGGGCGTGTTGAGATCGTCAAAGAACAGTCCACCGATGCCGCGCTGCTCGTCGCGGTGCTTCAGGTAAAAGTAGTCATCGCACCACTTTTTAAATTTCGGGTAGACGTCTTCGCCAAACGGCAGACAAAGGTCGCGCGCGGTGGTGTGCCAATGCACGGCGTCCTCTTCGAAACCGTAGTAGGGCGTTAAGTCGAAACCGCCGCCGAACCACCAGACCGGATCGGCCCCCGGTTTTTCAGCAATGAAAAAGCGTACGTTAGCGTGACTGGTCGGCACAAACGGATTATGCGGATGCACCACCAGCGAAACGCCCATCGCTTCAAAACTTCGGCCCGCCAGCTCAGGACGATGCGCTGTCGCAGAGGCGGGCATAGCGTCACCATGAACGTGGGAAAAATTCACCCCCGCCTGTTCAAAGATGCCACCATTTCGCAATACGCGGCTGCGGCCACCGCCGCCTGCCTCACGCTGCCAGTTATCCTCCTGAAATTCACCGCCGTCTGCGGCGGCCAGTTTCTGGCAAATCTCATCCTGCAGTTGCAGCAGGAACGTTTTGACCAGTTGAGCATTGGGTTTCATTAACGTTTCCTGGCGTGCGCTTTTTGGTTATCGAACCAGTTGAAGTAACTGATAATGCCGGAGGCGATGGCGTTAGCAATCTTCTGGCGAAACGCCGTGGTGCCGAGCAGCCGCTCTTCTTCCGGGTTGGTAATAAAAGATGTTTCCACAAGTACGGACGGAATTGAAGGTGACTTTAGCACCACAAACGCCGCCTGCTCGGTGCTTTTACTGTGCAAGCGGTGCACCGGCTTAATCCGTTTGAGGATATGCGAGCCGAGCGTCAGGCTATTTTTGATGGTGTCCGTCTGCACGAGGTCGAACAGCACCTGCTGTAACAGATGATCTTTGTCCGTGGCCTTCTTCCCGGCCACTTCATCCGCCCGGTTCTCACGGTCGGAGAGGTATTTTGCCATGGCGCTACTGGCCCCACGGTTGGACAGGGCAAACACCGACGCGCCCGCGGCTGACGGGTTGGTAAAGCCGTCAGCGTGAATCGACATAAACAGATCCGCGCCGTGTTGATGGGCGATCTCCACGCGGTCGTACAGCGGGATAAAGGTGTCGCCAGAGCGCGTCAGCCGGGCGTCAATGCCATTGCTGCGTAAAATTGCGCGCACGTTTTTTGCAATCGCCAGCACGACGTGTTTTTCTTTTGACCCGTTTTTGCCGATGGCGCCGGTATCAATCCCGCCGTGGCCCGGGTCCAGCATCACCAGACGCTTTGCGCCTGGCTTTTTGGTTTTGGGTTTACTGTGTCCGTTACTGGTTTTGAGCCTGCTCTCGTCTTTCGCCTGAGCCTGCTTTGCAATACCGGTTAACGTTAAGGCCGCCAGCCCCGCTTTGAGAACCTGACGACGCGATGTGAGTGCTTTTAATGGTTTGAATGTGCTCATGCGGCCTGAATACTAAAAAAAGGGGTCCTGGTGTTATATCGTATCGTGTTTCCCGTTACGACAGTCCTTATTGAGAATTGTTTTACTTTTCATTTCAATACGTGACAAAGTGACATTATGCCAAATTTTGGCGAGATTTTCCCCGGTTATTGGCTAAACGTCCCGTACGCGCCATAATCACTGTTTTTGAACCCGAAAAGGCGGTTAATACCATGGAGATACGCGTTTTTCGCCAGGAAGATTTCGAAGAGGTGATCACCCTTTGGGAGCGCTGCGATTTGCTGCGTCCGTGGAACGATCCGGAGATGGACATCGAACGGAAGGTGAATCACGACGTCAGTCTGTTTCTGGTCGCGGAAGTGAATGGCGAGGTTGTCGGCACCGTCATGGGCGGCTATGACGGCCATCGCGGCTCGGCTTATTATCTGGGGGTCCATCCGGAATACCGTGGGCGTGGCATCGCGAATGCGTTACTGAACCGGCTTGAGAAGAAGCTGATTGCTCGCGGCTGCCCGAAAATTCAGATCATGGTGCGGGAAGATAACGATGTGGTGCTGGGCATGTATGAACGTCTGGGCTATGAGCACGCTGACGTGCTGAATTTAGGTAAGCGCCTGATCGAAGATGAAGAGTACTGAGATCCACCCGGGAGACTATGACGCGCAGGGCCGCCTCAGGCTGCCTTTTTTATTCTGGTGCGTTCTGCTGCTGCAGGCGCGAACCTGGGTGCTGTTTGTGATGGCTGGCGCGTCGCGCGGGCAGGGCGACACGCTGCTGAATCTCTTCTATCCCGATCACGATGCCTTCTGGCTTGGCTTACTGCCTGGCGTACCGGCGATGGTGGCATTTTTATGCAGCGGCCGACGGCATGCGATCCCGCGTGTGTGGCGCGCGCTTCGCTGGCTGCTGATCATTGCCCAGACTGCGCTACTCTTTTGGCAGCCTGTACTCTGGTGGTACGGTGAACCGCTAACGGGTATCGGGATTGCGCTGGTGATCGCGGATATTGTGGCGTTGCTGTGGCTGCTGACAAATCCCCGGTTACGCGCCTGTTTTACGCAAGAGTCAGATTAGAACGGCACTTTTTACCGAAGTCGTACTCCAACAAGCGTTGATTTAACACGTAAGGACGTTTCAATGAAATCGCTGCGTTTACTTTTATGCGCTCTCCCGCTGGCATTAACCGGCTGTTCAACGCTCTCCTCCATCAACTGGTCCGCAGCCTATCCGTGGAACTGGTTTGGCGCGTCCACGGAAGTGACCGAGCAGGGCGTAGGAAAAATTACCGCATCAACCGCGCTCGATCAGGATGCCATTCAGGACGCCCTGAGCAGTGACTACCGCCTGCGTAGCGGCATGAAAACCGAGAATGGCAACATTGTGCGGTACTTTGAAGCGCTAAAAGGGGACAAACTGGCGCTGGTGATTAATGGCGATAAAGGCACTGTGAACCGTATTGCGGTGCTCGACGACGAAATCCCGACCGCCAGCGGTGTGAAAGTGGGTACGCCGTTTAGCGATCTGTATAAACAAGCCTTTGGCAACTGCACCAGCGCGCCTTCCGACGAGGGCGTCGCGGTGGAATGTAAGGCGGAAGGCAGCCAGCACATCAGCTATGTCTTCACCGGTACCTGGAGCGGTCCGGAGGGATTAATGCCGTCTGACGACACGCTGAAAAGCTGGAAAGTGAGCAAAATAGTCTGGAAGCAGTAATTTGCGCCTGAACAAACCGCCTCGCTGAAATCCGGGTATAATACCCGCCATCAATGCCACGCTGACGTGGCATCTTTATTTCAGGAGGAGCGATGTCTCAGGTTCAGAGTGGCATTTTGCCAGAACATTGCCGCGCGGCGATTTGGATCGAAGCCAATGTCAAAGGGGACGTGGATGCCCTGCGTGCGGCCAGTAAAGCGTTTGTTGATAAACTGGCGACTTTCCAGGCCAAATTCCCGGATGCCCATCTCGGCGCCGTTGTTGCTTTTGGCAATAACGTCTGGCGTCAGCTGAGCGGCGGCGAAGGGGCGGAAGAGCTGAAAGACTTTATCCCTTACGGTAAAGGTCTGGCTCCGGCCACCCAGTACGATCTGCTCATTCATATTCTCTCTCTGCGTCACGATGTTAACTTCTCCGTTGCCCAGGCCGCGGTGGCAGCGTTCGGCGACAGCATTGAGGTGCAGGAAGAAGTTCACGGTTTCCGTTGGGTAGAAGAGCGCGATCTGAGCGGCTTCGTCGACGGCACGGAAAACCCGGCGGGTGAAGAGACGCGTCGTGACGTGGCGGTCATCAAAGATGGCGTGGATGCGGGCGGCAGTTACGTGTTCGTGCAGCGCTGGGAGCATAACCTCAAGCAGCTTAACCGCATGAGCGTGCACGACCAGGAGATGATGATTGGTCGCACCAAAGAGGCGAACGAAGAGATCGACGGCGATGACCGTCCGGTGACCTCTCACCTGACCCGCGTTGACCTCAAAGAAGGGGGCAAAGGGCTGAAGATTGTTCGCCAGAGCCTGCCGTATGGCACCGCAAGCGGCACCCACGGTCTATACTTCTGCGCGTACTGCGCACGCCTGTATAACATCGAGCAGCAGTTGATGAGCATGTTCGGCGACACTGACGGCA
>NZ_JTLF01000389.1:0-11962 GCF_000798855.1 Enterobacter sp. ZOR0014
GAACATCTACGGTTCGTGTCGCGGTGGGGGTTGTTTGGTTTTTGGTTTTGTAGGCCGGGTAAGGCGTAGCCGCCACCCGGCAATGCCCTTCTGGAAGCCGCCTCGCAAACCTGCAAGCAACCTTATGTAATTCAGGTATATCGCTTTTCTTCCCTTCTTCGCGGTTTTAAAGTGCCTGCGTTGCGGCACATCCGTAACCGGGCGTAGGAACCCGTTAGCATAACATGACTTATTTTGGATAATGAGGATGCTAAATGGCTACTATCCCTGAAGTTTCTTACGCGTTCTGTGAAGAAAGCGCAGTTCATCACCTTATCAATACTTCAATTTCCGATTCTGCGGATCTCTTTGAATTGGTCGATGCCTGTACCGCTTATGTCAGCGTGCTGGTGGACACTGACGATGCGGTGACATTTGCCACACTCTGTAAGCGATTGCTGGCTGCGTTGAAACGGCTGCGTGAATGCTGCGATGCCGAATTGCCTTCGTATCTGGTTGAGCAGTTGATTGCAGGAGAAAAGATTACCTCCTGCGTGCCGGACTGCTGGCAGGAAACGACTCTGCAAGTGGACTATGCCGTGGCGTTAACGCTGGCGGTGATGGGTGGGACGTTGCCTTCGAGCTTGGAGAAAGAACTCACCGGGCTACTGCATGATATGGTCTGGCTGCTGGCGGAGTTTGTGAAGGAGCCTTATATAACGGCGCACTGAGGCAGGTGATGGGGCCAGGGTTCTGCTGGATAAGATGCAGGATTTCGGCCTTATGCAAAATACAACGGTGTAGTTGAATGTCTGTTAAGAGCGAATTGCGGACATTGGACTTTCCAAACTTACAAGGTAATCTAATTTGCAAGGTTATGGCGGGATAAATGGACAGAATTGGCAGATTTTACAGGAGTTATGCATCAAGGAATAATTTCCGTGTGCCGCAGCCAATACCGCGCTTTGAGCCGGTTTTGAAATTCAGTTGTACTCTCGACCTTCTGTAAGTCCTTCCGCTTCTAAGCCAAATGGAGACTTTAGTTTATCTTGATAAACCCCGCCAATTAGTTTGAAAATGGTGCAATTTCTCAACACAGGGTTTACCCAGATGGCTATGTCACCACCTCCTATTTTTGAAGGCGACGACTATTACAGCGTCTCTGAAGAATTTTTTAGCAAATTACCAGCTGATCTAAGAGCGCCTTTTGAACAAATAATGAAGAAAGGGGCGGAGATTATTGGCGGTTGCAATAAAGAGATTGAAAGTCTGATTAGACTTATAAAGGTAATACCTACTACAACAAGCCTTAGTTACATTTATCGTCGGCTTCGTACGACCAAGTTTGAAATCACCACTGAATCGATGATGGAACAGGAGATGTTAACAACCGCTTTTGTGGTCAGCTACGCACGTTTGTTCGCCAAAAGCAATGGCACTTGCGTTCTCCAGCGGAATGATCTCCCTGCCCACCTACGGGCTGTTCATGATGAGCTGTATAAAATTCGCAACGAACGTTATGCCCATAACGGAGGTCATAAATCGATTGATACTCTAGTAGGGTTTGCGTTCAGCGGCACACAATTTTATATACAGGCGCAAATGAGTTTAGGGCTCCATATAGGTGGAAGAAACGAGTGGGAAGACCTAATCAAATTCATCGACGCTTCAATGCACGAACGGCTTTATAAAATACTTGCGCGTTTGAAGGAGCAAACGGGCTACGAGTGGTTATTTCCAGACGGCCCGACACCAAGTTGGGTGGGCGATTACGGCGATTGAATAAGTCGTGCAAATTGATCACTATCATTGGACTTCAAAGCCCTCAGTCCATAGGTGCGCTTTTAAACCTCTTTTACGAAACACCGGAACCGGGCCATTTGCCCGGTCCAGAGCGGCAGAGCTAAATTTTTCTCTTTAATTTTGTTCAGGCAGGATCAATGACGGCAAGTGTGATCCATTCCTGAAAACCGGCTTTAATGAGATCTTCTTTTAATTCTTTAAGGCATGATTGTGGTACAGCCAGCCAGAACAAGTTCTTGGCCCGAGTTATTGCGACATACCCGATACGTCCTTCTTCATCACCTGTACCTGAAAGTAGTGCTTTGATATTAGATTTCTTAGCCACATACATAACCGCACCGATAGACTCCCCTTTAACCTGATGAACCGTCTCGACTCTTAGCCCGTGTCCTTGAGCCGAAACTGCACTGGTTAGTGTCTGATCTGGTAATAATTTCTTAGTGAGTTTAGTACCTACATTGCCAGCAACTTTATATCCGTAGTGCTTTTCAATCTCTGCGAGAAGCACTTTAACATTCGTTAATAGCTTGGAGTGCCAGTCGGTCTTAGCCACAAGCGCAGACGAAGGGAGTCCCAAATCAGCGTTGCGACTGAAACACCATAGTAATCGCTTTAGTCCCTTCATCTCAGCATCATGTGATACCCCCTGAAGTTTAGAACTGAGGCCATGGGGTATATCCTCCAATAAGCTGAGAATAGCCCGGCAGACCAAGTTAAAGCATCCATGGTAGTTACTATGCTGATCCCTTAACAACGATGCTTCTGCTAACACCTTGACTAAACCTTGTCCTGGAGGGGCAGTCCTACCCGCAATTACTGCGGCTCTATCTGCTCCCCGGCAGAGGAGCACAGCATCCTGATGTTGCATGCCTAACTCATCAATACGGGCCTTGAATGCATCAATTAATTTGGGAAGTTCCGAATCCTTGTATCCAATAAAATAAGCTCCACCTTGTTCCCCCTGGCGGTATGGTTCGTCTTGGCGGCCACTAAGAATGTTGGCGATATTTATGATTGGAGGCAGGGAACGATAATTGCGAGTAAGCTTGTAGCCGGTCACCTCTGCACGCTCCTCGTAGCTATTCAGGAACTCACCGTCAGCACCAGCGAAGCCGTAAATCCCCTGATTGACATCCCCGATAAGCGTAACCTGAACCCCTGCAGCAATGAGTAGCTTTAAGATTTCCTCATGCAGTGTTCCCAAATCCTGAGACTCATCGACAAGTATTTGCGGGTAGCGGGCTGCCAACGCCCTCAATACTGCAGGTTGAGAATCCAGGGTCCTATACACCCAGTACCGACCTATCTCATGAGTGTAAGCACCTAAACGTCCAAGGTCATGAATGATCTTTAAAACCTTACCTTTATCAAGAATTTCAAGGTCATTTCTTACATCGGAATAAAAGACAAAGTCCCCATCCAGTATGCATATTTTTATGTCTTTTAATGGCAAAGGGGGGTGACCTTCGCACCAATATTTAAACCTGGCAAGAAAAGGCTCCGAACCTGACACCAAGTATGCAGCCTGAGGTGCGGCCATAGTCCTGTAAGCATGGGGACGTAAAATATGTTTGGTAAAAAACCCGTCAAGTGTATCGACTTCCACCCTTCGACGATTAGCATCGTCTGGTAGGCCAGCAGCGAGTTCCGCATATCCTGTATTGAAGGTATTGACAGCAACATTGGAGAAAGACAACAGCACAACGCGGCCACGACTGTTTTGCATTTTCTGCCGAATGGCGATCAGGCGCCTAATGGCTGTAGCTGTCTTCCCGCTTCCTGCGCACGCAGTGACCGCAATTGGCCCTAACGGTGCTTCTATGATATCTATCTGTTCCTTTGATAGTTTCAAGGCTTGACCACTCCCTGACAGACGTGCTGAATAGCTTTTTTGAGATACTCAGGGACTTCAAAACCATTTTCTTTCGACATCTGTTCTGCTAATGCCTGGGCGAATCGACCTTTCTGAATATTGCCGTTGCCTTTTCGCTCAAACATTCCGCAGAACAACGCTTTGGTTTTTGCGGTATTGTCTGGCTGTGCATCAACTATATTACGTAGAGCTTTAGAGATTTTTGGATGCGGGTCGGCTAATGCAGTAAGCATTGGGTCGCGGTTCGCCTCAATGAGTGCCAGATCATATTCAAGGGTCTTCAATCCATGAAAAACCTTCACGAAATCATCCTCCAGACTCTTCATCTTGATGGTATTTGCCGATAACCGCACCTGATCTCCCAACGCTGGGTACACCTCTTTCCTTTTAACTTTTTTCTTTTTCTCAGCATTGCCAGCAGGCTCTTCATCATCAGGAGCATCTGTTTCTTCCTGGTAGGCAGCCTCAGAAAGTAAGTCATCAATTTCCTCTTCAGCCTGTTCACCCTCTGCCACGGCTTCAACTTCTTCTTCTTCAAATGGATCTGCATCGGTTACTACAGCGACGGGGATTCGCAGCCCCTGCTCTCCAAAAAGCGGGAGGAAGGAGTCAAAATTAAGTCCCTCAACGCTAATGAGACTGACCCCATATCCCTTGAGATCAAAGTTCATCTTCTTAGCAAGCGCGTCAATCAACATGAGTTCTGCTGCGCCCTCAACAAAAATCACCCGGCGTGCAAAAAATAGTTCAGCCCTTGTTACGTCCAGATATCGCTCTAACTTTTCACGTTTTCCCTTTTCAAATTTAATATCACGTGGAAAGAAGGTCTCAACGCCAGCTTCGTTTTCGATCAAGCATACAAGAGAGTCCAGCTTTGAATTACTGGCAAAATTTGGGGAATGGCTGGTGACAAATAGTTGTACAGGCTTTTCGCCTTCACCCGTTGGAATCCCTGCAAGGTACTGCAGCAATACGCGCTGCAGTTGGGGATGCAAATGCGCTTCAGGTTCCTCAATAATCAAACTCCTGAAAGCAGAATCAGTATTTTTAGCCAATTCACTAAGTACTACCGCCATGAAGATCAGATTATTGAAGCCCAATCCATTCTTCTCAATCTCCATGGCTTCAGCCGTCAGGGTCAGTCGGGAAGAGAGGCGCTGAAAATCAGTCACGCTGAGCCCGACGGCAAGCTCCTGCGCTAGCTGAGCACCCATCATGGAATCATGTCTGGTTGATATCGCTTTATGGGTACTCTGAATGGATTTGTCTTGTTTAAGTGTTTCGTCAAGTTGCTTTAAAGCCGTATTTATTGTGTCACGACCTGCATCATCGGTGAGCAAATGAAGTAATCGAGCCAGCTGGCTGTTACGGTTAGGACGAAGGCCCTGCGCGGCATCGCGGAGAGGCTGGAGATAGACCCCCCGAAGGTTCTCCATCATATCTGAGGTAAGCGAAATTTCTGGGTGATCACCGCACCAACGCCGGACTTTGAATCGTCCTGTCTTATCCATATCGGTATACTGGACATGGATATGCGCCTCCATTGTCTTGTCCCCATTTGGCTTGAGGGCAGCAATAAAGTCCGCTTCATCTTCAAGGCTAAGATCTCGGAAGACAAAATGGAAACTTATATCACCAGTTGGGTCGCCCTCATGCGGACGGTGTCTATCAGAACCATCGAGGCGAGGATAATTCTCATCATGACCTGCAAGAAGCGTCCGGAGTGCATCGATTGCTGCACTTTTCCCTACGTTGTTTGGGCCTACCAGAACATTTAAACCGGGTTGAAATTTCAGCGTGGCTTCACGCAGTTTGCGAAAATTCTTTATCGTGAGCTCTGCAAGATACATAAAGATCCCTATCCTATATTGCTGTTCTAATTAATAAATAACGCGAAGCGTGAAATCATTCCAGCTTGAATAACGAGCATATTACAAGCCAAATTCTGATATTTGAGTTGCTGCCATCTTATCACCACAGGCATTAGTGAATAAGCACGTATCCATTGACCTGCGTCCAATTTTTGACAGAAAATTTCTATAGAAAGATCCGCTTCTGGCACTGAGCGGACGAGTTTACTGGGTTGAAGGTCCGCTGTGAGCGAGAAGCGGACCTTTGACCAATGAGATGGTTACCGAAGTCTTGCTACCCAAACTTGCTTAAGCACATTATTCTACAATAATTAAAGATGGAAGTATTTAGTGATGTAGATGTACCAAAATTTATCATATAGATTTTTTTTAAGAGTGATAAGACAGCAATGAGTTACAATTAAAAATACAGTGTTACAGGGATTATTTCAAATGAAACATTATTCCTATCTAATTTTTTTTCTATTTTTCCTCAATGGATGTTTCTATAAGCGCGTACCTGTCCCTGATACTATTTCATTAGTGAATTATCCCAAGCAGTTAAAGGATGCTAATGACCAAAATAAAAAAGAGTATGCCGCCGCATGGGAGGATTTTATTTTAGCTAGTAACCGATGCCGGTTGATTCATAATAATTATGAAATAGGATATAAAAATGCTGAGCAGGCTAAGTTAATTCTCGGTGGAGTTGGTGGCGTAGCTGGTCTGACTGCAGCGGTTCTTGCGACTTCAGGAAGTGCTGTTGTTGTTGGAGCCATTGCCGCTGGAGTTTCAGGGTTAACAAGCATGACATTAGGAAATGCAGAAAAAGGCCCATTGGGTACAAGCTATTATTTATCTCAAAAGGAAGGTATTGCGAGGCAAATACAGCAAGCGTCAGTAGAAGCGCTGAATTCAGAAGATCCTAAGAAAATTTATGGCATAGCATCAAGGTTGGCTGCATCTTGTTTATCATTTGAAATAAAATAACTTACTCCTATTTATTAAATCAACCCTAGGAGGGGATATGAGTGTATTATCAGCACGGCATATGAAAGTTTATGTTTTTTTCTTGTTATCTTTAAATAGTATATCATTTTTATTAAGCGCGAATAGTGAATTAACTTCGAAAAAAAATGCTATGACGTTTGAACCTATAAACGATAAGGATGGCCGTTATGTGTTTGATTTGCCAAGGCCTACAAATTCACAGATTGAAGGTACTATACGTGTTGCGGCCACGCGTTACTACGACCAAATCGTACCACCTAGCATTGCAGAAGATAGTATTCCATATCGTGATATGAAAGGTAACCCTGTAAGTGATCGCGTGAGTCCTTATTACTGGTGTCTCGGTGCAATTGAAGGATCTATTTCTACAACTTTTAATGGTAAACCTGTGATTCTTAATTACCATGATTTCAAACGTGAGAGTAAGTATCATGTTCGGTGCACAGATTACATTGTAAATGGAAGTAGAGATATAGATGGGGATACGAGGTATAAAATTACGAATGCTAAGTACGGAAAAGGTGTGAATGACTGGTTCTTAGTTCCTTACAGGACAATTGCCACTGACCCATTATATATTAAGCATGGGGAGGTTATTTACATAGAGAAAGCCAGGGGCCAGAATATTACTTTGCCCTCTGGTAAGGTGGTAAAGCACGATGGATATTTCTTCGCTGGTGATCGAGGAGCTAGAGACGTAGTAAAAGGGAAGCTGATAGATGTATTCTGTGGGTTTGATTCTAAATGTTTGAGCAAACAAGTAACGATTAGTACGAAAGACGATTTGCGTTTAATTGATGCGAAGGTGATTAATGATCAAAACATAAAGAATAGATTCAAACAATACCATTTGAAAGAGTGATTTGTCGAGTTTCAAAACCATTTTGTGTAAATATTTTTTCTCAGTAGCGACCAGTTAGGTGGTCACGGAACTCGATAATAAAAGGACTCATTGCCAACCTCCTGTCCAAATAGGCTGTACCTTCAGTCCCGAACGGAACAGATTGCCCCTCTGAACACGAATATAATGCCATGCCCATGAATAATCGACTTCTCACATGATAAAAGAAGCCCTTCATAAAAAATTCAATGGTATTACGGAGTTTTTGATGGGCTGGATGGCAGATAACAATACCATTTTTAGTTGTAAGGAAGGCGATAGTGGTGAATATGAAGTATGCATCCCCAATAAAATGGTACCTACCACAATCATAGTGGAGAAGTCTCTATGAATCGCACAACTAATTACATTTTATCTGTTCCCCGTTGAATGCCCGGATGCTATTAGCAACGTCTGCTTTTGGCACAAAGCGGACGTATCTTACACAATCACCCCATACAATGTTCGCACTCATTTAATGAGCGCCGTTATCAAGAGCATATGAAAACTGCAGTTCATGACCATTTCCACGTTCTCAACCCGCCAACCATCGCCTATAGTGGTTCCAATCTGGAAACATGGGGCAAGGATGCTCGCAGTCTCAAGAGCGCCTTTCGACACAGCGACCAGACAATTTCCCAATCAAGCACTCGCTCTGGACGATCTTTACCGAATATAAAAAAGGACCACTCCCCGTCACCAAACGACATGCGAAAGCTCTTACCTAGCCTGGCTGGATGAAATCTCAGGAAAAATGGTGGCCATTGATGTGGGTGGCGTACATTTTAGAATATTGTTTTTTGCTGATTTTGAGAGGGGATAGATCTTCATCAAACACATCAGCACACACGCAGAGTATGACAAGCTCACGGATCTCTACCGGAGAACGAAAGAAAGAATTATGCAGCAGCCATCAAAGCGGCAAATGATCTGACAAACGAGCTCCCTTTCCTGGGATCAAGCCCGTCGCGACAAGATAATGAGGATGCGCTGACACTTGTGGAGTATCTAATTGAGCATGACCCCGATAGCCCGCTGGTAGAATTGCTCACCGCCAAAATCGATAAATACAAAAACGAGTTTGCGGAGTTTGCAGAATTTAACGCGCGCTTTGCCAGCATTTCATCTGGAGTTGCACTGCTGAGAACGCTGATGGATCAGTACCAACTCACTCAGAGCGACTTTGAGAATGAGATTGGCAAGAAGTCTTTGGTGAGTCGGATCCTCAACGGACAGCGCACGTTAACGCTGGATCATATGCGCGCGCTGGCGAAGCGTTTTGGATTGCCAGTGAGTGCGTTTGTGGGGAATTGAGCGAAAGCAGGTTAAGGTGACAGGGAATTAATGATGACATCGTAACGCTTTCCCCACTCCCTTTTCCTGGTAATTGTCTACGGCACACCATCTGTTACTCTGGCTGAACTCAAGGAATGACAAGGATAAGAGATGCTGAACCCAGGATTCGTTACCCGCAAAGCGCTTGCTAACTGGCAGGATGTTCCCGCTTTTCTCCCCCAGTTCCAGTTTCATGAAAAACACCAAACGGTCATCCACACTTCCCACCCTGAAAATATTCTGCCGTTGATTGCAAACTTTGACATCCGTCAGGATGCCGTGATTCGGCGGTTAATGTCTTTGCGGCAAATACCGAAAAAATTATTACGGAATAAACAGGCCGGGTCGATGAGCAACTTTGGGTTGCACAGTTTTACCCTTTTGACCCAATCAGCGTCAGAGATCTGTTACGGGTTAAGAGGACAATTCTGGCGTACAGATTTCAACCTTGAAAACATGCCAGATGCCAGCGCTTTTCAGACGCCAGTCGCTGCGGGTAAAGCAAAGCTGCTGCTGCGCTATCAGGTAACGGAACGCGCACCAGGCCAACATGAGCTCTCCACGGAAACCTTTGTTTATTGTCCCGACAGAAGCACTCAGCTAAAAATGACAGCTTACTGGCTGGTCATTCGGGCAGGCAGCGGCTGGATCCGTAAAAGAACGCTGAAGGCAGTTAAGTCGAATATTGAAGGGCTGGAGTGAGATGCTAACGAAAACGTTACAGCGTTAATCAGCAACGCTAATGCCATTTGGTCTCAAACCGCCAGCTGATTGTAAATAACCTTCTTATACGTTGAGCTCATCACAGATGGCATGTATCGTTTGCGCCTTAAGCCAATTGTGTACAATACGTTATGGAAGATACTGATAATGGATTTTAGATTTAGATTAATTACAGCAGAAGATCGCCCTTTTATGGTGCAGATGCTTTATGAGGCAACGATAGCCTCTGAACAAACATTTGACATAGATAATATTGAAAATTTTCCCCATTCATATGCATATATAGAAAATTTCCCTGAGGCGGGCGAGGTGGGTATTATTGCGGAATTCACAGACGGAACTCCAGCAGGGGCTGCCTGGCTCAGGAATTTCCCCGAAGGGGACAAACCTGGGATTTCGGGTCCTGAGTTAACGATTGCTATTGCTCCGTCATATCGCCGACAACACCTGGCTAAACGTATAATGGCGCAACTTTATCAGGCAGCCAATGCGTTAAATATTAAAACGCTGAAGCTGGGTGTTTATCAAAAAAATGTGCCTGCCCTTGCGTTTTATAAAAACGATGGCTGGGAGCCAGATGTTATCTTTGGCGATTACGTGATGATGAAGCGCGCTATTTAATCGGCGCTTATTAAAAAGAATTCCGTCGAGGTAATGCCCACTGTCGAGCACGACCCCGACATTAACGCTGGAGCATATGCGCGAGCTGGCGAAGCGTTTTTGCGTGCCGGTGAATGCGTTTATGGGAATTGATGAGGGTGATATTTTTCTATATTAAGAAAAAAGTGAAGCAGCCAAGCTAGCGATATCGAGGCTAAAACCTTACGGTAATTGTAGCGG
The DNA here is from genome assembly GCF_000798855.1 of Enterobacter sp. ZOR0014. Lineage (NCBI taxonomy): Bacteria > Pseudomonadati > Pseudomonadota > Gammaproteobacteria > Enterobacterales > Enterobacteriaceae > Enterobacter > Enterobacter sp. ZOR0014. Next base: position 10,295 of record NZ_JTLF01000389.1, read on the forward strand.
CACATCACTGCCTTCAAACACTTCCTTCAAACACTTTCCAAGCGATTTAGAATCTTTTGCAGCAGGAATGACCACGTGATATTCGCTGATGCCAATTTTTTTTGCAGCATCATCATTAAGCACGATCACAAGTTTGTCATCTGTGAGTTGTACGGAACGAATAGAGTCTGTTAACTCATATTCCGTTGACTCACTCTGGAATCCAATGCATTCGTTAACGGATAATTCATCTTCATCGAATCGTCCGATAATGATAAAATTTTTTGGATCATGGCTGTCATCCCCTATTCCGATGGTGAGAACATCATTTTCTTCAGCGCAGTTAATACACGTTGCAACAAGATTTTTAATTATACTCATCATTTATCCTTATCATGAATCGTTTTACTCCTGGCAGATTTTTACCGAAAACCTGAAATTCATTAATATAGTTGGTATCGTAAGAGCAACCGAAAATTGCATCCGCACAAATATTTTTAATATTGCTCTTTTAAAAGGCAAATTATATATTTCCAGCATAGCGAAGCGGCTGTTGCTGCTGTAATATTTACTACACCAGCTACGCCCACCTTACATCAATGGATGGGCTTCGTCAGGATCACCGCAAGTACTCCTTTATTAAAAATCAAGATCGACGTTAATCACACCTGATGTTTCTATTTTATCATCCTGAACAGTAAGCATATCAACAAACTCATCGAAGGAGTTTGCTATTTTTGTCAGACCGGAAATCACGGCTGAATCATTGAATATTGGATCAGACTCGTGATCCCAAAACCAAATCTCTCCCGACATACCTCCCTTGAGACAAAGACAAATTTGATTATCACCAGACGAGGCTCCTATCGGTAACCATTGATCGCGAAAATCATTCCAGTATGTATCAGCCATTTCAAAGACAGTATATTCTTTACCCGATTCTGCAAGACCGTATAAAGACTCAAGCGTATCAGTTCCTTGCTCATCAGACCATGGAGATGGTTGTAACGCTTTGAAAACAACATTTACATCAAAAAGAACAGAAACGCCAAAATGAAGTAAATAGGCACGATAAGTTTCAGGAATTGGCCCTGTGGATGCTTCTAATGTATTTAAAGTCTTTTTCAGTTCATCTAATGGTAATTGTGTCGATTTCGCTCCAAAGCGCTCTAATTTATTCAACAATGTTCTTTCCTCCATATATCTGATTCGTAGCCAACAGGGGCACATTGGCATGAAGATCTCTCGGCAGAAGAATTATGTTATTCGCAATCAGATGATTGTGGAGTGTGCATCTTTTCCCTTAACAAATTCTGAGCCCCTTTCTGTGTAATGCCTTTTTCCTATGCAATGGCATTATTACCAATGGTAAAATACAAGCATACCTGACATTCTTTTTATTACTGTTTATCTATTTACTAACATCTAAATGTAAAAAAAATAAGCCATGATCATATTCTGATTATGGCTTTATTTTGAAATATCATAAATCAACAGTTACATTCATTCCTGCATCAAGAGATGTCTCACAAATTTTCTTGTAAAATCCCGTAAAGCTATTAGTAATTTTATAGATATTGCCGCACTCATTTTGCTCAGCGATCTCAAACTCTTGGATATCATCCTCAGCATGTAGATGTGTTCTGTCCCAATAATACACACCTTGGCTTTCACTGCCATTTAATATAA
>NZ_JTLF01000186.1:0-7258 GCF_000798855.1 Enterobacter sp. ZOR0014
TACCCCTCACCCTAACCCTCTCCCCACAGGGGAGAGGGGACTGCACCGAGCCGTCTTTTCTCCCTCGCCCCTTTGGGGAGGGGGCCGGGGTGAGGGGGACAATCTGTGATCCAGCTTAAATTTCCCGCACTCCCTCCTCATCTCCCATTTACCTGCGCTTTTTCTGCGTCATAGTATGATCGTTAAATTAATGAACACTGTTCTATAATGTAGAACAAAATGATTCAGCAAGGAGATCTCATGCCTCAGCCTGTGTTGTTTACGGGAATCATTCCCCCTGTCTCCACCATTTTTACCGCCGATGGCCAGCTCGATAAGCAGGGCACCGCCGCGCTGATCGACGATCTGATCGCCGCAGGCGTTGATGGCCTGTTCTTCCTCGGCAGCGGCGGCGAATTCTCCCAGCTCAACGCCGAAGAGCGTAAAACCATTGCCCGCTTTGCTATCGATCATGTCGATCGTCGCGTGCCGGTTCTGATCGGCACCGGCGGCACCAACGCCCGGGAAACCATTGAACTGAGCCAGCACGCGCAGCAGGCGGGCGCGGACGGCATCGTGGTCATCAACCCCTACTACTGGAAAGTCTCGGAAGCGAACCTGATTCGCTATTTCGAACAGGTGGCCGACAGCGTCACGCTGCCGGTGATGCTCTATAACTTCCCGGCGCTGACCGGGCAGGATCTCACGCCAGCGCTGGTGAAAACCCTCGCCGACTCGCGCAGCAACATCGTAGGCATTAAAGACACCATCGACTCCGTCGCCCATCTGCGCAGCATGATCCACACCGTCAAAGCGGCCCACCCACACTTCACCGTGCTGTGTGGCTACGACGATCATCTGTTCAATACCCTGCTGCTCGGCGGCGACGGGGCGATCTCGGCGAGCGGCAACTTTGCGCCGCAGGTGTCGGTAAATCTTCTGAAAGCCTGGCGCGATAAGGACGTGGCGAAAGCGGCTGAGTATCATCAGACCTTGCTGCAAATCCCGCAGCTGTATCAGCTGGATACGCCGTTCGTGAACGTCATTAAAGAAGCGATTGTACTTTGCGGCCGCCCGATCTCCACGCACGTGCTGCCGCCCGCTTCACCGCTGGACGAGCCGCGCAAAGCGCAGCTGAAATCCCTGCTGCAACAGCTCAAGCTCTGCTGAGCCGGAAGATAACCATGACCATCGAGAAAATTTTCACCCCACAGGACGATGCGTTTTACGCGGTGATCACCCACGCGGCGGGGCCGCAGGGCGCGCTGCCGCTGACCCCGCAAATGCTGATGGAATCCCCCAGCGGCAACCTGTTCGGCATGACTCAAAACGCCGGGATGGGCTGGGACGCCAACAGGCTGACCGGCAAAGAGGTGCTGATCATCGGTACCCAGGGCGGCATCCGCGCCGGGGACGGACGCCCGGTTGCGCTGGGCTACCACACCGGGCACTGGGAAATTGGCATGCAGATGCAGGCGGCGGCGAAGGAGATCACCCGCAACGGTGGGATCCCGTTCGCGGCCTTCGTCAGCGACCCGTGCGACGGGCGCTCTCAGGGCACGCACGGCATGTTCGACTCCCTGCCGTACCGCAACGACGCGGCGATCGTGTTTCGTCGTCTGATCCGCTCCCTGCCGACGCGCCGGGCGGTGATCGGCGTGGCAACCTGCGATAAAGGGCTGCCTGCGACCATGATCGCGCTGGCCGCCATGCACGATCTGCCGACCATTCTGGTGCCGGGCGGCGCGACGCTGCCGCCGACCGTGGGTGAAGATGCGGGCAAGGTGCAGACCATTGGCGCGCGCTTTGCCAACCACGAGCTGTCGTTGCAGGAGGCCGCCGAGCTGGGCTGTCGCGCCTGCGCGTCGCCGGGCGGCGGGTGTCAGTTTCTCGGCACGGCGGGCACCTCTCAGGTGGTTGCGGAAGCGCTGGGTCTGGCACTGCCGCACTCCGCGCTGGCACCGTCCGGGCAGGCGGTGTGGCTGGAGATCGCCCGCCAGTCGGCGCGGGCGGTGAGCGAGCTGGATAACCGCGGCATCACCACGCGCGATATCCTCACCGATAAGGCCATCGAAAACGCCATGGTGCTCCACGCGGCGTTCGGCGGTTCCACCAATTTACTGCTGCACATACCGGCCATCGCCCACGCGGCGGGCTGCACCCTTCCTGACGTCGCGCACTGGACGCGCATCAACCGCAAAGTACCGCGCCTGGTGAGCGTGCTGCCCAACGGTCCGGACTATCATCCGACCGTGCGCGCGTTCCTGGCAGGCGGCGTGCCGGAGGTGATGCTTCACCTGCGCGATCTCGGCCTGCTGCATCTGGATGCCATGACCGTGACCGGCCAGACGGTGGGCGAGAACCTCGACTGGTGGCAGGCCTCGGAACGTCGGGCGCGCTTCCGTCAGTGCCTGCGCGAGCAGGACGGCGTCGATCCGGATGACGTGATCCTGCCGCCCGAGAAGGCCAAAGCGAAAGGGCTGACCTCAACGGTCTGCTTCCCGACGGGCAACATTGCGCCGGAAGGATCGGTGATCAAGGCCACGGCGATCGACCCGTCGGTGGTCGGTGACGATGGCGTTTACCGCCACACCGGCCGGGCGCGGGTGTTTGTCTCAGAAGCGCAGGCGATTAAGGCCATCAAGCGGGAAGAGATTCAGCAGGGCGATATCATGGTGGTGATCGGCGGCGGACCGTCCGGCACCGGCATGGAAGAGACCTACCAGCTCACCTCCGCGCTGAAGCATATCTCGTGGGGCAAAACGGTGTCGCTGATTACCGATGCGCGCTTCTCGGGCGTGTCGACGGGCGCCTGCTTCGGGCACGTGTCGCCGGAGGCGCTGGCGGGCGGGCCGATCGGCAAATTGCGCGATAACGACATCATTGAGATTGCCGTGGATCGTATGACCCTGACGGGCAGCGTGAACTTTATCGGCACGGCGGACACCCCGCTGACGCCGGAAGAGGGCGCGCGCGAGCTGGCACGGCGGCAGACGCATCCGGACCTGCACGCCCACGACTTTTTGCCGGACGATACCCGGCTATGGGCAGCATTGCAGTCGGTGAGCGGCGGCACCTGGAAAGGCTGTATTTATGACACCGATAAAATTATTGAGGTAATTAACGCCGGTAAAAAAGCGCTCGGCATTTAATTGTTTTTAGAAAAAAACGTCTGCGGGAAATATTCCGCGGACGGCTTTCGTGTTTTTATAATTTATTAATTTAAACAATTATTTGCGATATATCGCTGGCGTCACAAAAGCAAAATAACATAATTCAGAAATAAGATATGACCATTGCTGATTAATTGAACAGCTCATTACACTCCATTAACACGATGTTGTTATTCAGCACACGACATAAGGGTGTAATTCTGATGACGCAATTAACCATGAAAGACAAAATTGGCTACGGGCTGGGTGACACCGCCTGCGGCTTCGTCTGGCAGGCCACGATGTTTCTGCTGGCCTATTTCTATACCGACGTCTTCGGCCTGTCGGCGGGCATTATGGGCACGCTGTTTTTGGTCTCCCGCGTGCTCGACGCCGTCACCGACCCGCTGATGGGGCTGCTGGTTGACCGCACCCGCACGCGGCACGGCCAGTTCCGCCCGTTCCTGCTGTGGGGCGCGATTCCGTTCGGCATCGTCTGCGTACTGACCTTCTACACGCCGGACTTCTCGGCGCAGGGCAAAATCATCTACGCCTGCGTGACCTACATTCTCCTGACCCTGGTCTACACCTTCGTTAACGTGCCGTACTGTGCCATGCCGGGCGTCATCACCGCCGACCCGAAAGAGCGTCACGCCCTGCAATCCTGGCGTTTCTTCCTGGCGGCGGCGGGTTCGCTCGCCATCAGCGGCATTGCCCTGCCGCTGGTGAGCATCATCGGCAAAGGGGACGAGCAGGTGGGCTATTTCGGCGCCATGTGCGTGCTGGGGCTGAGCGGCGTGGTGCTGCTCTACGTCTGCTTCTTTACCACCAAAGAGCGTTACACCTTTGAGGTGCAGCCGGGCTCGTCGGTGGCAAAAGATCTCAGGCTGCTGTTCGGCAACGGCCAGTGGCGCATTATGTGTGCCTTTAAGATGATGGCGACCTGTTCCAACGTGGTGCGCGGCGGAGCGACCCTCTACTTCGTCAAATACGTGATGGATCACCCGGAGCTGGCGACCCAGTTTTTACTCTACGGCAGCCTCGCCACCATGTTCGGCTCGCTCTGCTCCTCCCGCCTGCTGGGCCGCTTTGACCGCGTCACCGCCTTCAAGTGGATCATCGTCGCCTACTCGTTGATCAGCCTGCTGATTTTCGTCACCCCGGCGGAGCATATCGCCCTGATTTTCGCCCTCAACATTCTGTTCCTGTTCGTCTTTAACACCACCACGCCGCTCCAGTGGCTCATGGCCTCTGACGTGGTGGATTACGAGGAGAGCCGCAGCGGGCGCCGCCTCGACGGGCTGGTGTTCTCCACCTACCTGTTCAGCCTGAAGATTGGCCTGGCGATTGGCGGGGCGGTAGTGGGCTGGATCCTCGCGTACGTGAACTACTCCGCCAGCAGCAGCGTGCAGCCGGTTGAGGTGCTGACCACCATCAAAATTCTGTTCTGCGTGGTGCCGGTAGTGCTCTACGCGGGCATGTTCATCATGCTGTCGTTCTATAAGCTCACCGACGCCCGCGTGGAGGCCATCAGCCAGCAGCTGATCAAGCACCGCGCGGCCCAGGGTGAAGCCGTTCCCGACGCCGCGACAGCCGCATCCCATTAACCGGAGGCACTATGGAAATCACGAACCCGATACTCACCGGCTTCAACCCGGACCCGTCCCTCTGCCGCCAGGGCGAGGATTACTACATCGCCACCTCGACCTTCGAGTGGTTCCCGGGCGTGCGCATCTACCACTCCCGCGACCTGAAAAACTGGTCGCTGGTCAGCACCCCGCTGGACCGCGTGTCGATGCTGGACATGAAGGGCAACCCGGACTCCGGCGGCATCTGGGCGCCGTGCCTGAGCTACGCCGACGGCAAATTCTGGCTGCTCTATACCGACGTGAAAATTGTCGATTCACCGTGGAAAAACGGCCGCAATTTCCTCGTCACCGCGTCGTCCATTGAGGGGCCGTGGAGCGAGCCGATCCCTATGGGCAACGGCGGGTTCGACCCGTCCCTGTTTCACGACGACGATGGCCGCAAATATTACCTTTACCGCCCGTGGGGGCCGCGCCACCACAGCAACCCGCACAACACCATCGTGATGCAAGAGTTCGATCCGCAGACCGGCACCCTCTCGCCGGAGCGTAAGACCCTGTTTACCGGCACGCCGCTCTGCTACACCGAAGGCGCGCACCTGTATCGCCACGCAGGATGGTACTACCTGATGGTTGCCGAAGGCGGCACCAGCTACGAACACGCCGTCGTGGTGCTGCGCTCAAAAACGATCGACGGGCCGTACGAGCTGCACCCGGACGTGACGATGATGACCAGCTGGCACCTGCCGGAGAACCCGCTGCAGAAGAGCGGCCACGGTTCGCTGCTGCAGACCCACACGGGGGAATGGTATATGGCCTACCTCACCAGCCGCCCGCTGCGCCTGCCCGGCGTGCCGCTGCTGGCCTCCGGCGGGCGCGGCTACTGCCCGCTGGGGCGCGAGACCGGCATCGCCCGCATCGAATGGCGCGACGGCTGGCCGTATGTCGAAGGTGGTAAGCACGCGCAGCTGACCGTGAAAGGCCCGCAGGTGGCCGAGCAGCCTGCAGCCGTTCAGGCCACCTGGCGGGACGATTTCGACGCCAGTTCGCTTGACCCGGCGCTGCAAACCCTGCGTATTCCGTTCGACGACACCCTCGGTTCGCTCACCGCGCGCCCCGGCTATTTACGGCTCTACGGCAACGACTCGCTTAACTCGACCTTCACCCAGTCGACCGTGGCGCGCCGCTGGCAGCACTTCACCTTCCGGGCGGAGACGCGGATGCAGTTCTCGCCGGTCCACTTCCAGCAGAGCGCGGGGCTGACCTGCTACTACAACAGCAAAAACTGGAGCTACTGCTTTGTGGACTACGAGGAGGGGCAGGGGAGAACCATAAAGGTGATCCAGCTCGACCACAACGTGCCGTCATGGCCGCTGCACGAGCAGCCGATTCCGGTGCCGGAGAGTGCGCAGAGCGTCTGGCTGCGCGTCGAGGTGGATACGCTGGTCTATCGCTACAGCTACTCGTTCGACGGCGAGACGTGGCACACCGTGCCGGTAACCTATGAGGCGTGGAAACTGTCGGACGACTACATCGGCGGGCGCGGCTTCTTCACCGGCGCATTTGTGGGGCTGCACTGCGAGGACATCAGCGGTGACGGCTGCCACGCGGATTTCGACTACTTCACCTACGAGCCGCTGTAGCGGCTCAGGCCGGGTAGCCCAGCGCGCGTGAGAGCTGGAGCCCGGCCTGCTGAAGCTGCTCGCGGAAATTAGCCAGCTCGGCGTCGTCCACGCGCGAGGTCAGCGTCGACAGGCTCAGGGCGGCAATCACGCGTGACTCGTGGTTCCACACCGGCACCGCCACGCAGCGCACGCCCTGCTCGTTCTCTTCGCTGTCCAGGGCGTAGCCTTGTTCGCGGGTTTTTTTCAGCGCATCCACCAACGCTTCGCGGGTGGCAAGAGTGGAAGGGGTAAAGGTAGTGTACTGATAGCCCTCCAGCAGGGCGTTCAGCTCGGCCTCGCCCAGCCAGGCAATCAACACCTTGCCGATGGCGGTGGCATGAACCGGAAGGCGACGGCCAATGCGCGAATAGGCGATGGCGGCCAGCTTGCCTTCAATCTTCTCGATATAGACCCCTTCACGCCCGTCCAGGATCCCCAGATGGGTGGTCTGCCCGGTCCGCCGGGAAAGATCCGTCAGCCAGCCTTTTGCCTTCTGACGAATATCCATTGAGCCCACGACGAAATGGCCGCGCTCGACCAGCTTCATGCCGAGGCGATATTTACCGTTCTCCGGGTTCTGATCGATATAGCCGTGAAGCTGCAGGGTTTTCAGCAGCGAATGGAGGGTACTTTTGCTCAGCCCCATCAGTTTGCTGATGTCGGTGATCTTAAGCTCGGTGGCCTGCTCGTTGAACAGGTCGAGGATCTGCAACGCACGTTCAACAGACTGAATAATCGGCATAATGCTGGCATGTCCACGCTGGAATTAAGGCGAAAACGTACCTTTTTTGGGGTGAAAAATCAATTGAGCAGGCCTGATTTGCCCGGCGACGCTTCGCTTGCACGGGCCTACGGGTTTTGTAGGCCGGGTAAGCGC
>NZ_JTLF01000298.1:0-6671 GCF_000798855.1 Enterobacter sp. ZOR0014
AAATTCCTCTTTAGTCTCAATTTTTTCAGCGAGATATTTTATATGTGCGGTCTCGTTCTTACGCGATGCCAGATACTGTTTAATTTGCGCTAAGGTATAATTTCTGATATCGAATTTCAGAACCGAAATATAAGGTAAAAACGCATCCCATTCCGGAGCGAGGGTGAAATCATCGAGCGCGAAGTGGTAGCCGTGCGCATTCATCTCTCTAACGGCCTGCAACAGCTCAGCCCCCGGAACCGCATCTTCCAGTATCTCAATGACCACGCTCTCTTTATCGAGCGCTTCTCCGCTCCGGTCGATGACCATCCGGGAGGGAAAATTAATAAACGACGTGTGCTCCCCGGCGATCCGTTGCGCGGGTACACATAAAAACTGATCTGATATCATTCTGGATGTCGCATATTCCGCCGAGACATCCGGAAAACGGTTTGTCATTCCCTCTCTGAAGAGCAGTTCATAGGCGACCGTCTTCATCTCCGGGTTAAAAATGGGTTGTCTGGCGATAAATCCGTACATATCCCATCCTCCTCTACCACTTAATATTTATTAGCATCCTCTTTCTACACGACGATAACGAGCATTATCGAGCACTATTTTGATTGAATGCACAAAATAAAAGCATCCACACTAATTAACAGGGTTTATATTCTCAGAATTTAAATTAAATACTCCCGGTACTCTACAGAAAGAGAGTGATATATCCGATAAGTAATATGTGCCTGACCGACACGCACACGATTACGGGAGATAAGAATGCAAAACGCCAAGGTCCGAAGATCAAAAATGAGCGTCAAAACGTTAATGCTATTGTCCATTTTTCTCACCGTGACGGTGGGCTTTACCGCCACGATTGGTTTTATGATGTGGCAGTGGATGGCGCAGCAGGACAGTCTGGCCAAAAAACATATCCGCCAGATTGCTGAGGTGCAGTCTTTGCAGGTCAGTAAGGAGATGGATTCCGCGCTGGCTGCCGCCAGGGATATGGGCAACAGTGCCCTGGCGCTGCGGGATGCGGGCATCTCCGATCGCCAAAGTCTCAACCAACTGCTGATCCATTATCTTGCGGCCCACCCGCAGTTTCTCTCCATGTCGATGGCTTTTGAGCCCAACGCGTTTGACCATCAGGATGCCGCCTTTGCCGGACAGAGCGGAGAGGATCCTGCCGGACGCTATGCCCGCTATGTCGACCGCGATGCCTCTGGCAAACCCGCACTGCACCTGCTGACGGACCTGGAAACACCCGGCAGCGGCGATTATTACCTGCTGCCGAAGCAACGGCAAAAAGAGGTGATCATCGAACCCTATATCTACCCCTACAATGGCGTAGACGTCATGCTTACCTCCATTGCCGCCCCCATTATGGCTGACGGTAAGTTTCTGGGATCGGTCACCTCTGACTTTTCACTCGCCACGCTGCAAGCCATGACTGGGGCAATAAAGCCGTGGAACGGGACTGGCTATGCCCTGCTCCTCTCAGCGGAAAATAAAGTGGTATTCAGCCCGGACAAACTGGCCACCGGAAAACCTTACGCGGGAAAGATAACGGGCCATGATGTCATCCGGGAAAACGATCCACTGCTGAAGGAGGAGGCATTTATTATCTGGCAGGATATTGCAATTGGTAACAGCCAGACGCCGTGGAAGCTGGCCATCGTCACTCCGGTCAGTGAGGTGATGGCCGAGGCGCGTGCATTTTTGCTGAAAGCCATTGTCCTTATGGTGCTCAGTATCGTAGTGGTGAGCCTGGTCATGGCGCAAATCTTTACGCGTAAAGTTGACCGACCGGTGGGTGGCGAACCTTCTGACGCCGCCGGAATTGCCCTGGCCGTCGCCCGCGGGGAGCTGAACAATACAATTCCGGTGCGCGCGGGAGATACTCGCAGTATTTTTTACGCCCTGCACACCATGCAGATGCAGCTCAAACGCATCGTCGACAACATCAGCGATGCCAGCCATTCCGTGCGGGGTGGCACCAGCGAGATTTCGGCAGGTAACCTTGACCTTGCCTCGCGAACCGAGGAGCAGGCAGCAGCGATTGTGGAAACCGCGGCCAGCATGGAAGAGATTTCGGCCACGGTGAAGAATAATGCCGACAATGCGCACAAAGCGACCACGCTGACCGACCGCGCCGCCAGCCTCGCCGGACATGGCGAAACGCTGGTGAACGACGTCGTCACGGTGATCGGCGAGATTGATGACAGCGCACGTAAGATCGGTGAGATCAACAGCATTGTCGATGGCATTGCCTTCCAGACCAATATCCTGGCGCTAAACGCTGCCGTAGAAGCTGCACGGGCGGGTGAGCAGGGACGCGGTTTTGCGGTGGTGGCCGGTGAAGTCCGTAACCTGGCCCAGCGGAGCGCTAACGCAGCAAAAGAGATTTCTCAGCTCATTGCCGAATCGTCTGGCCGCGTCAACAAAGGCGTTGAGCTGGTCAATGAAACCGGCGTGATGATGAAACAGGTTATCGAGGCGGTGTCGCATGTGCATCTGGTGATCAACGATATCGTTCAGGCGCTGGACGAGCAAAATCGGGGGATTAGCCAGGTCAGCACCGCCGTGAATCAGATGGACAGCACAACCCAGCAGAACGCCGCTCTGGTGCAGCAGATCTCAGCCGCGGCTCTCTCACTGGACGAGCAGGCTAAATCGCTGGAGAAGACGCTGGCGTTCTTTCATTCGTAAATCGTCAGGCACCCGCAGGACGGGTGCCTTTTTACACCATTGCCGCTACAGCCCTTTCAGCAGCTTGTCGACAAATTCCGGGACGACCGCGCTTGCCAGACCGTAGTGTTTCTCTTCAAACTCGCTGCCCACCTGGCTTGGCTCCAGATTGAGCTCAACCGTATGGGCGCCGTGCAGTCGCGCTTCGTGAACAAACCCCGCCGCCGGGTAAACATGGCCGGATGTACCAATGGCGATAAACACGTCCGCCATCGCCAGCGCGCTGTAGATATCATCCATCCCCAGGGGCATCTCGCCGAACCACACCACGTGCGGGCGCAGGCGTGCGGGGAACTGACAGCAGTGACATTTGTCTTCTGGCAGCACGTCCTCTTTCCAGTCCAGCACCTGGCCGCTCCAGGCACAGCGAACTTTGAGCAACTCACCGTGCATGTGGATGATGTTTTTGTTACCGGCTCGCTCATGCAGGTTGTCGATATTCTGCGTCACCAGCAGGAAACGATCCCCCAGCGCCTCTTCCAGCTTCGCCAGCGCCAGATGCGCCGGATTGGGCGCAATCTCAGGCTGCTGCAGCTGGCGACGGCGGGCGTTGTAAAACGCCTGCACGAGTTCCGGATCGCGGGCAAAACCTTCCGGCGTGGCGACATCCTCCACGCGGTGTTCTTCCCACAGTCCGTCCGCCGCGCGGAAGGTTCGAATTCCTGACTCAGCGGAGATCCCCGCCCCGGTCAGCACCACCACTCTGGGTTTATCCATCGCTTCTGGCATCATTCTGTCTCTGAAAAAGATCCGCTGACGCAAGCGCTCACGTAAGCGGCGTTTGTTTTTGCGAAAACGGCTGAGTCGACCCTGGCGACGCGACAGCATAGAAACCTCGTAAACTAATCGGTGAGATGAAGGAATGCGGCTCCGCGCATGCCTCCTGCGTCCCCGTGTCGCGCACGTTCAATACGCGGCACGCGTGCAACCGGCAATAAATGTCGGGGCAAACGCCCGGACAACTGTTCCGTAATCGCAGTAAAGTTTGACAACCCTCCCCCAATCACCAGCAGATCCGGGTCGACGATAGTGAGAATATTTCCCAGACATACCGCCAGCAGATCCAGATAGCGCTCAACGTGCTCACGCGCCTGCGCATCCCCTTGCTCCCACAAGGTAATGATTTGAGGGGCCTCAAGTTTCTGATGATAGAAGTGTTCGTAAAGCCATGCAAACCCGCGGCCGGAGAGGTAGTTCTCAATACAGCCGTGCTGGCCGCAGCCGCAGCGGGTCAGCGGAAAATCACGCCCGACGACGTCCAGGGCATCCACCGGCAAGCGGATATGGCCGAACTCACCGGTGATATAGCTGCGCCCGGTGATGGGCTTACCGTTGATCACGATCCCTCCGCCGACGCCCGTGCCGAGGATCAGTCCCATGACCAATGGATACTGACGGAATTCATCATCCCAGGCTTCAGAGAGCGCAAAACAGTTGGCATCGTTATCTAAACGCACGTCGCGTTCAAGGCGGGCAGAGAGATCGGCGCGCAGCGGTTTGCCGCTGGCAGCAGGTACGTTGGCGGCATACAGCGTGCCGTCGTCGGTTTCGGGCATGCCCGGAATACCAATGCCGACGCTGCCTTTGACGCCAAAGCGTTCATCTGCTTGCGCCACCAGCGCGGCAATGGCGGTTAAAAATTCGTCGTAACTCTCGCGGGGCGTGGGAACGCGCGTTTCCCACTGCAGCCTGAGGTCTTTATCAAATACGCCGAGCGCAATCTTGGTGCCGCCAATATCAAATCCATAATACATAGTGCATTCCTCTTTTGACCTGGCGGCCCAAAAGCCGCTAGATCATGACGTAATTACTGGCCACTTAATACCCTCGCCGGATCAATTCGGCTTGCGCGACGCGCCGGATACCAGCTTGCCAGCAGACTCAGTAAAAGTGCTGTAACCAGCACATAAAAAACGTCCAGCCAGTGCAATTCAGACGGCAGGAAGTCAATAAAATAGATATCACCCGACAGGAACTGGTGACCAATAAGCTTTTCAATGCCGTTAATAATTGGCGTCAACTGCAGGGAAACCACCACGCCAATCACCACGCCACACAGGCTGCCGAACAATCCTGCCAGCAAACCGTACCAGACGAAGATGGCGCGAATAAGACCGTCTTTCGCCCCAAGCGTTCTCAGCACGGCAATGTCACCGCTCTTGTCCTTGACTGCCATCACCAGCGTCGAGACGATGTTAAAGCACGCCACACCGATCACCAGCACCATCGCCAGATACATAATCGCGCGGATCATCTGGATATCACGGTACATATACCCGTAAGTGCCGATCCAGCTTTTGATGTAAACATAGTTATTGGTCACGCTGCCCGCGTCGCGTACCAGTTTGTTGGCATTAAAGACGTCGTTCACCTTAATGGCAATGCCCGTCACGCTGTCGCCCATGTCGAGATACTGCCGCGCATCTTCCATCGGCACCATCGCAAAGCTATGGTCAAGCTGACCGCTCAGCTGAAGAATACCGGTGACGTGCAGGCGCACGCGTTTCGGCTGCTGCAATTTGTGATCGGCGCTGGCGTTCGGGATCATGATCGACACCCAGTCGCCCTGCTTCACCTTCAGGGCATCTGCAACGCCTTTGCCCATGATGATCTGCTGCTCGCCGGCCTTAAAGTTTGCCCACGCGCCGTTCTGCACATATTTCGGCAACGCGCTCAGGCGTTCTTCCTGGGCGGGGTTCACCCCTTTCACCTGGATGGCACGCAGGTTTACCCCGCTCTCCACCAGCCCGGTAAAGTTGATATAGGGCGCGGCAGCAGCGATGCCCGGGACTTTCTCTACTTTGTTGAGCGCATCGCTCCAGTTGGTCCAGGGCTGGTTAACCGGCTCGATTTCCCCGTGCGGTACCACCGCCAGAATGCGGTTATTCAGTTCGCGCTCGAAGCCGTTCATGGCGCTCAGGCCGACAATCAACACCGCCACGCCCAGCGCAATACCGATGGTCGAGATGACGGAGATGAGCGACACCATGCCGCCGCGACGGCGACCGCGGCTAAAGCGTAACCCGATGAGTAACGATAACGGTGAAGCCATTACTCCGCTCCCATCAGGGTCAGTTCTGCATTCAGATGACCGTCGCGCATTTCAAGCTGGCGCCCCATGCGTTTTGCCAGCTGCAGATCGTGGGTGACCACCAGAAACGCGGTGCCCTGCGAGGCGTTAAGTTCACCCAAAAGCTGGAAAATACTGTCCGCATTACGCGCATCCAGGTTACCGGTCGGTTCATCCGCCAGTACCAGACGCGGGTTGTTGACCAACGCACGGGCAATGGCCACGCGCTGACGTTCGCCGCCGGAAAGCTCCGACGGACGGTGATTGCCACGGTGACCCAGCCCTACTGCGTTCAGCATGTCGCTGGCGCGGGCGTTAATTTCTGCCGGTTTCTTTTTGCCAATCAGCAACGGCATCGCCACGTTTTCCAGCGCCGTGAAATCCGGCAGCAGGTGGTGGAACTGGTAGATAAAGCCCAGCTCGCGATTACGCAGCTCTGCCTTCGCCGCTGAGGACATTTTGCTCATCGGCTGGCCGGAAAAAATCACGTCGCCGCTGGTTGGGGTATCCAGCCCGCCCAGCAGGTGCAGCAGCGTACTTTTGCCCGAGCCGGAGCTGCCGACAATCGCCATCATCTCGCCTTCGCCCACGCTAAAGCTCACATTGTGCAGCACGTCGGTCTGCACAGCGCCTTCCTGATAGCGTTTGGACAGGTTGTCGCATTGCAACAGGATCTTATTCATAACGTAAAGCCTCAGCGGGTTGAGTGGCGGCAGCGCGCCAGGAAGGATAAAGCGTCGAAAGCAGCGCAATGGCCATCGCGGCCAGCGCAATACCGATAACCTGCAGCGGCTCGATAGCCACCGGCAGCGCCGCGCCATCAAGCAGCGCGCCGATGATCGGCATTAAATTATTAAGCTGGCTGGCAAGCAAT
>NZ_JTLF01000404.1:0-17314 GCF_000798855.1 Enterobacter sp. ZOR0014
AAAATGGCCCCCGGTGCAAGCACCGGAGGCCACGTCATCATCGTGAAGGTTACTGGATCACGATGGTGTTAATGATGTTTTCAGCCGCCGTCTGCGCTTTCTGCTGATCTTCCGCTGGCAGGGTGATCTGCAGGGTCAGCAGTTTGTTATCCACCTTGCCCAGCACCACAGAAGAGTAAGCGGTCTGGCCTTTGGCAGAGATGATGCTGTCCAGCTGTTGCAGCGTGTGGCCTTTCAGCTCGATGGATTTATTGGTCACCACCTGCAGCTGCGGATCGCGGCCGCGCTGCTGATCTTCCAGACGTTTAGACAGGACAGCCAGGTCTTCGCTGGTGTCATCGCCCACAATCACAATGACCGCTTTCTGACCGGTTGCGTCGGAGTAAACGTGCATGTTGTTCGCCTGGGTACCCAGCTTGCCGCTCTGGTCAGTCATATCGGCTGGCAGAGAGAAACTGAGTTTGCCATCCATCAGATTCACCGGCTGGCCGGTCGCGTTGCTCTCTGCGGATGCGCCCTGAGCAGGCGTTTTCGTGTCGCTGTTATCACAGGCTGCAAGACCCACAACCAGCAGGCCAATCCCGACATATTTAACCAGATTGCGCATTGACTTCTTCCTTTCGATAAACGGCCATAACGGCTCATTCGTCCATCTTATCACAACTGATAAAGCGAACCCTTAACCAGCCTGCAATGCCGTGATTTCAGATTTATCTGCCAGCCTTTTCAGCAGCATATTCAGCAGCACGCCGTACATTGGCAGGAAGAAGACAATGCTGATGAGGACCTTGAAGCAGTAGTCCACCAGCGCAATTTCCATCCAGTGCTCGGCCATAAAGGCATCCGGGCTGCGCCAGAAAGCGATGAAGAAGAAGGCCAGCGTATCGCTCACGTTACCGAATAGCGTGGAGGCGGTAGGCGCCATCCACCAGCGATGGTTCTGGCGCAGACGGTTAAACACGTGCACGTCAAGGATCTGCCCCAGCGCGTAGGCCATAAAGCTTGCCGCGGCGATACGGGCGACAAACAGGTTGAAGTGCGTCAGCGCCTCAACGCCCTGCCAGCTTCCCATATAAAACAGGGACGACACCACGTATGAGATGAACAGCGCCGGAAGCATGACCGCAAAAATAATGCGGCGGGCCAGCGGTGCGCCAAAAATACGCACGGTCAAATCCGTGGCGAGGAAAATAAACGGAAAACTGAACGCGCCCCAGGTGGTATGAAAACCAAAGATAGAGATGGGGAGCTGCACCAGATAGTTACTGGACGTGATCACCAGTAAATGAAAAAGCGAAAGCCAGAACAACGCTTTAACGCGCTGTGATTCAGAGAACTGCGTCATATTGTGACCTTTTTATACGTTGGGGTGAGGGAACCCAATAAAAACCGCAGCATGATACTGCTTTGGCTGGACATTGCAATGGTTGATTTTTGCGCAATCGTTAACCTGGTTTGCATTGTCCGCCACCGGGCGTAAACTACAGCCGTTTTTACCAGACCGAGAAGACCATGACCGACCTGTTTTCCAGCCCAGACCATACCCTTGATGCTCAGGGCCTTCGCTGCCCGGAGCCGGTAATGATGGTACGCAAGACCGTGCGTAACATGCAGCCCGGTGAAACGCTGCTGATTATTGCCGACGACCCGGCCACGACCCGCGATATTCCCGGGTTTTGTACCTTTATGGAGCATGAGCTTGTGGCGCAGCAGACAGAAGCGCTGCCGTACCGGTATTTGATTCGTAAGGGGTAGGTGGTCCACCGCTGCGGTCTGATGCCCTCACCCCGGCTCTCTCCCACGGGGAGAGGGGGCAAACACTAAAAATGGCCACTGCGTGGCCATTTTGCTTTTACCTAGCCTTTCATCCACGCGCGGATCCCGTCCAGGAACATCTGCGTCGCCATCATCACCAGAATCAGCCCCATCAGGCGCTCCAGCGCGTTAACCCCTTTCTCCCCCAGCAGGCGCAAGAACAGCGACGATTGCAGCAGGATGATAAATGTCCCACCCCAGGCGATAAGCAGGGCAATCACCAGGTGGCTCATTTGATTCGGATACTGATGTGACAGCAGCATCAGGGTGGCCAGAATGGTCGGCCCGGCGACGAGGGGAATCGCCAGCGGTACGATAAACGGCTCTTCGCCCGCGGGCAGGCCGCTGCTGCTCCCTTCGGCGCTCGGGAAAATCATCTTAATGGCAATCAGGAACAGAATAATCCCGCCGGAAATGGAGACCGTTTCTGCGCGCAGGTTCAGGAAGGCGAGGATCTTTTCTCCCGCAAACAGGAAGATAAACATCACCAGCAGGGCGATGAGCAGCTCGCGGATCATGATCGCCCGGCGGCGCTTCGGCTCAGTGTGCTTCAGCACCGACATGAAGATAGGCAGGTTGCCCAGTGGATCCATTATCAGGATCAATAAAACCGCTGCGGAAATGATTTCACTCATGTAAATTATCCCTGAACATCTCTATGGTTATTATGATAATTAGCTGTATTTCTGATTGCCGGGCAATCATCGATTAATTTCGCTTGCGACTTTGGCAGCATTTTGTAATGTGAAGCATATCCCAGTTCAATACTGGCTTGCACAATCAGCACACACCCTCAGCAGGAAAAAAATGCTATGAAAAACGTTGGTTTCATCGGCTGGCGCGGTATGGTCGGCTCTGTACTCATGCAACGCATGGTTGAAGAGCGCGATTTCGACGCTATCCGCCCGGTCTTCTTCTCCACTTCCCAGCTCGGCCAGGCTGCACCGTCCTTTGGTGGTACCACAGGCACGTTGCAGGATGCTTACGATCTGGAAGCGTTGAAGGCACTTGATATTATTGTGACCTGCCAGGGCGGCGATTATACCAACGAAATCTATCCAAAGCTGCGTGAAAGCGGCTGGCAGGGCTACTGGATTGACGCGGCCTCTTCGCTGCGCATGAAAGACGATGCCATCATTATTCTCGACCCGGTTAACCAGGGCGTGATCACCGATGGCCTGAACAACGGTGTGAAAACCTTTGTCGGTGGTAACTGCACCGTCAGCCTGATGCTGATGTCCCTTGGCGGCCTGTTTGCGCAGGATCTGGTTGAATGGGTTTCCGTGGCGACCTACCAGGCCGCGTCCGGCGGCGGCGCGCGTCATATGCGCGAGCTGCTGACCCAGATGGGCCAGCTGCACCACAGCGTCGCAACCGAGCTGGCAAACCCGGCATCCGCGATCCTCGATATCGAGCGTAAAGTCACCGATCTGACCCGCAGCGGCGCGCTGCCGGTGGATAACTTTGGCGTACCGCTGGCCGGTGGCCTGATCCCGTGGATCGACAAACAGCTGGATAACGGCCAGACCCGCGAAGAGTGGAAAGGTCAGGCTGAGACCAACAAAATCCTCAATACCGCGAACACCATTCCGGTTGACGGTCTGTGCGTGCGTATCGGCGCACTGCGCTGCCACAGCCAGGCCTTCACCATTAAACTGAAAAAAGATGTGTCTATTCCGACCGTGGAAGAGCTGCTGGCCGCGCACAACCCGTGGGCGAAAGTGGTACCAAACGATCGCGATATCACCATGCGTGAGCTGACCCCGGCTGCCGTCACCGGCACGCTGACCACGCCGGTTGGCCGTCTGCGTAAGCTGAACATGGGGCCGGAGTACCTCTCCGCGTTCACCGTCGGTGACCAGCTCCTGTGGGGCGCCGCCGAACCGCTGCGCCGCATGCTACGCCAGCTGGCGTAATAATTTGTTAATGACCGGGGGTGATTTTCACCCCCCTTTTTTTGCGTACTACATGGAGTAACACGCGTATGTCTTATTTTTTATCAGGAGTCATGTAGAGCGTTGGCTATGCTTTAAGGAAGAGTCATTTCTTACCTGAGGTTAGGACGGGACTGAGTGGATACCCGTCAGGTCACATTAAAGTCGTCCCAGGCGCTAAAAAAGGACGACATAAAAAACAGGATGAATACCATGTCCGATCGTGTGGATAGAGACGTGATTAATGCGCTTATTGCGGGTCATTTTGCCGACCCCTTTTCCGTGCTGGGGATGCACCGTACAGAGGCCGGGCTGGAAGTTCGGGCGTTGTTACCGGATGCGACCGAAGTGTGGGTCATTGAGCCCAAAACCGGCCGCAAGGTGGCCAATCTTGAATGCCTCGACTCGCGTGGCTTCTTCTCGGGCATCATGCCCCGTCGTAAAAACCCCTTTCGTTATCAACTCGCCGTTATCTGGCACGGCCAGCAAAACCTGATTGATGATCCTTACAGCTTCGGTCCGCTCTTAAAAGAGATGGACGCCTGGCTGCTGTCTGAAGGTACGCATCTGCGCCCTTATGAAACGCTGGGTGCTCATGCGGATACCATGGACGGCATCACCGGCACGCGTTTTGCGGTGTGGGCGCCTAACGCCCAGCGCGTCTCCGTTGTCGGGCAGTTCAACTACTGGGACGGTCGTCGCCATCCGATGCGTCTGCGCCGGGAGACGGGCATCTGGGAGCTGTTTATCCCGGGGGCGCATAACGGCCAGCTCTACAAATTCGAAATGATCGATGCTCACGGCAAGCTGCGCATTAAAGCCGACCCGTATGCCTTCGAGGCGCAGATGCGTCCGGACACGGCGTCGCTGATTTGCGGCCTGCCGGAGAAGGTGGTCCAGACGGAAGAGCGTAAACAGGCCAACCGCTTTGATGCGCCGATCTCCGTCTATGAAGTGCATCTCGGCTCCTGGCGCCGCCACACCGATAACAACTTCTGGCTGAGCTACCGGGAACTCGCCGACCAGCTGGTGCCGTACGCTAAATGGATGGGCTTTACCCACCTCGAACTGCTGCCGGTTAACGAGCATCCGTTCGACGGCAGCTGGGGCTACCAGCCAACCGGGCTGTATGCCCCAACACGCCGCTTCGGCACGCGCGATGACTTCCGCTATTTCATTAATGCCGCGCACGCCGCCGGGCTGAACGTGATCCTCGACTGGGTGCCTGGTCATTTCCCTTCTGATGACTTTGCGCTGGCAGAGTTTGACGGCACAAAACTGTACGAGCACAGCGACCCGCGCGAAGGCTATCACCAGGACTGGAACACGCTGATCTACAACTATGGTCGTCGTGAAGTCGCGAACTATCTGGTCGGCAATGCCCTGTACTGGATTGAGCGCTTCGGCATTGATGCCCTGCGCGTGGATGCGGTGGCGTCAATGATCTACCGCGACTACAGCCGCAAAGAGGGCGAGTGGATCCCGAACGAGTATGGCGGCCGCGAAAACCTGGAAGCGATTGAATTCCTGCGCAGCACTAACCGTATTATCGGTGAGCAGGTCGAGGGTGCGGTTACCATGGCGGAGGAGTCGACGGACTTTGCAGGCGTCTCCCGACCGCCGTCATCAGGCGGTCTGGGGTTCTGGTATAAGTGGAACCTGGGGTGGATGCACGACACGCTCGACTACATGAAGCTCGACCCGGTGTACCGTCAGTACCATCACGACAAGCTCACCTTCGGCCTACTCTACAACTACACCGAAAACTTCATGCTGCCGCTGTCGCACGATGAAGTGGTGCACGGCAAAAAATCCATTCTCGACCGTATGCCGGGCGATGCGTGGCAGAAGTTTGCCAACCTGCGCGCCTACTACGGCTGGATGTTTGCCTTCCCGGGTAAAAAACTGCTGTTTATGGGCAATGAATTTGCCCAGGGGCGCGAGTGGAACCACGACTCCAGTCTCGACTGGCATTTGCTGGAAGGCGGCGATAACTGGCACCACGGCGTGCAGCGTCTGGTGCGTGACCTGAACCTGACCTATCGCCATCACAAAGCCCTCTACGAGCTGGATTTCGACCCCTACGGCTTCGAGTGGCTGGTAGTTGACGACCATGAGCGTTCGGTATTTGTCTTTGTGCGTCGTGATAAAGCCGGCAACGAAATCATCGTCGCCAGTAACTTTACGCCGGTACCGCGCGAACACTACCGCTTTGGCATTAACCAGCCGGGGAAATGGCGCGAAATTCTGAATACCGATTCCATGCACTACCACGGCAGCAACGCCGGTAACGGCGGGCTGGTGCAGAGCGACGCCATCGAAAGCCACGGGCGGCCAAACTCCCTGAGCCTGACGCTGCCGCCGCTTGGCACTATCTGGCTGATGCGGGAGGGTGAATGACGCAGCTTACGGCAGGTCATCCCGAACCGCTCGGCGCGCGTTTTGACGGTAAGGGCGTGAATTTCACGCTCTTTTCCGCTCACGCGGAGCGGGTGGAACTTTGTGTGTTTGACGGGGAAGGTAACGAGCACCGTTACGATTTACCGTCTCGCACAGGGGATATCTGGCACGGGTACCTGTCCGGCGGGCGTCCGGGGATGCATTACGGTTTTCGCGTACACGGTCCGTGGCAACCGGCTCAGGGGCACTGGTTTAACCCGGCGAAGCTGTTGATTGACCCGTGCGCGCACCGCGTCGATGGCGAGTTTAAAGACGACCCGCTGTTTCACGTCGGCTACGGTGAGCCCGACCACCGCGACAGCGCGCCGGTCGTGCCCAAAAGCGTGGTGGTGAACGACCTCTACGACTGGGAAGACGATGCTCCGCCGCGCACGCCGTGGGGCAACACCGTGATTTATGAAGCGCATGTCAAAGGGCTGACCTGGCTGCACCCGTCGATCCCCAACGCGATGCGCGGCACCTATCAGGCACTCGGCCATCCGACGATGATTGCCTATCTGAAACACCTCGGTATCACCGCGCTGGAACTGCTCCCCGTCGCCCATTTCGCCAATGAACCCCGTCTGCAGCGGCTGGGGCTGAGCAACTACTGGGGCTACAACCCGCTGGCGATGTTCGCCCTAGAACCCCGCTACGCCGCCCATCCGGAGACGGCGCGGGACGAGTTTCGTGATGCGGTGAAGACGCTGCACGCGGCGGGCATTGAGGTCATTCTGGACGTGGTGCTGAACCACAGCGCTGAAAGCGATCTCGACGGCCCGACGCTCTCCATGCGCGGAATTGATAACCGTAGCTATTATTGGATCAGAGAGGATGGCGATTACGAGAACTGGACCGGCTGCGGTAACACCCTCAACCTCAGCCATCCGGCGGTCACGCATTTTGCTTATGAATGCCTGAAATACTGGGTTGAGACGTTCCACGTCGACGGTTTTCGTTTCGACCTGGCGCCCGTCATGGGACGCACGCCGGCATTCAGCCAGCAGGCTCCTCTGTTTGAGGCCATCAAAAATTGCCCGGTGCTCTCGCAGGTGAAACTGATCGCCGAGCCGTGGGACATCGGTGAGGGCGGCTATCAGGTGGGGAATTTCCCGCCGCTGTTTGCCGAGTGGAACGACCATTATCGCGATGCCATGCGCCGCTTCTGGCTGGCGCGCGATCTGTCATTGGGGGAGTTCGCCGGGCGCTTTGCCGCCTCCAGCGATCTCTTCAGGCGCGACGGCAAACGGCCGTCGGCCACCATTAATCTGGTGACGGCGCACGACGGTTTTACGCTGCGCGACTGCGTTTGTTTCAATCAGAAACACAATGAAGCGAACGGCGAAGAGAATCGCGATGGCACTAACAATAACCATAGCTTTAATCATGGTATAGAAGGATTAGGCGGGAGCCTGGACGTGATTGAGCGGCGTCGCGCCAGCGTTCATGCGCTGCTGACGACGCTTTTGTTATCGCAGGGCACGCCGATGCTGCTGGCGGGCGATGAGCACGGCCACAGTCAGCACGGCAACAATAACGCCTATTGCCAGGACAATACCCTGACCTGGCTCGACTGGGGTGAGGCGAACAGTGGACTGACCCATTTCACCGCAGCGCTGATCCACCTTCGCCAGCAGATCCCCGCGCTCACCGCCGATCGCTGGTGGGAAGAGGGCGACGGCAACGTTCGCTGGCTGAATAAAGACGCGCAACCGTTGAGTGCGCAAGAGTGGCAACACGGCATCACCTGTCTGCAAATCCTGCTGTCGGATAAGTGGCTGGTGACGCTGAACGCGACGGATGACGTCGCAGAGATTGTTTTACCTGACGGGGAATGGCGCGCTGTTCCCCCCTTTGCCGGAGCGGATAATCCGGTAGTAATGGCTGTCTGGCACGGGCCTGCGCACGGAGTGTGCGTATTCCAAAGATGATAAAAAAGGAGTTAGTCATGGTTAGATTAGAGAAGAACGATCCCTTAATGTTGGCACGCCAGCTACCATTAAAAACGGTTGCCCTGATACTTGCGGGCGGGCGTGGTACCCGTCTGAAAGATTTGACCATCAAGCGCGCCAAGCCGGCCGTTCACTTTGGTGGTAAGTTCCGCATCATCGACTTTGCGCTCTCCAACTGCCTGAACTCAGGCATTCGCCGTATTGGCGTCATTACGCAGTATCAGTCGCACACGCTGGTTCAGCATATTCAGCGCGGCTGGTCATTCTTCAGTGAAGAGATGAACGAGTTTGTCGATCTCCTTCCTGCTCAGCAACGTGTTCACGGCGAGAACTGGTATCGCGGGACGGCGGATGCGGTGACGCAGAACCTCGACATCATTCGTCGCTATAACGCGGAATACATTGTGATCCTCGCCGGGGATCACATCTACAAGCAAGATTACTCCCACATGCTCATCGACCACGTCGAAAAAGGGGCGCGCTGCACCGTGGCGTGTCTGCCGGTGCCCGTTGCCGAGGCGACGGCGTTTGGCGTGATGCACGTGGACGCCGACGATAAAATCATCGACTTCGTCGAAAAACCGGCGAACCCGCCAACCATGCCGGGCGATGACACCAAATCCCTCGCCAGCATGGGGATCTATGTCTTTGATGCAGATTATCTTTATGAGCTGCTGGAAGACGACGACAAAGACGAAAACTCCAGCCACGACTTCGGTAAAGACATCATCCCGAAAATCACCAAAGCTGGCATGGCGTATGCACATCCTTTCCCGCTGTCCTGCGTGCAGTCAGACCCGAATGCCGAGCCTTACTGGCGCGATGTGGGCACGCTGGAAGCGTACTGGAAAGCGAACCTCGATCTGGCCTCAGTCACGCCTGAGCTGGATATGTACGACCAGAACTGGCCGATTCGTACCCACATGGAATCCTTGCCGCCGGCCAAATTCGTGCAGGACCGCTCCGGCAGTCACGGTATGACGCTGAACTCGCTGGTCTCTGGCGGGTGCATTATCTCCGGTTCGGTGGTGGTGCAGTCCGTGCTGTTCCCGCGCGTGCGGATAAATTCATTCTGTAATATCGATTCGGCGGTCTTATTGCCGGATGTCTGGGTAGGGCGTTCGTGTCGTCTGCGTCGTTGCGTGATCGACCGCGCCTGCGTCATCCCTGAGGGGATGGTCATCGGTGAAAACGCGGAAGAAGACGCGCGTCGTTTCTACCGTTCGGAAGAGGGGATCGTGTTAGTCACACGGGAAATGTTGCGGAAGCTGCAGATCAAACAGGAGCGATGATGCAGGTTTTACACGTATGTTCTGAGATGTTCCCGTTGTTAAAAACGGGCGGTCTGGCGGATGTTCTTGGTGCATTACCGGCGGCACAAATCGCCGGAGGCGTGGATACCCGAGTCCTGCTGCCTGCCTTCCCGGATATCCGGCGCGGCATTCCTGATGCAAAGGTTGTGACCCGCCGTGAGACGTTTGCCGGACGCATCACCCTGCTGTTTGGACATTACAATGGCGTAGGGATTTACCTGATCGACGCGCCACACTTATACGACCGACCGGGCAGCCCGTATCATGATACGAACCTGTTCGCCTATACCGACAACGTGCTGCGCTTTGCGCTGCTCGGCTGGGTCGGGGCAGAAATGGCGACGGGGCTTGATCCGTTCTGGCGTCCGGATGTGGTGCACGCGCACGACTGGCATGCCGGGCTGGCTCCGGCGTATATCGCCGCGCGCGGTCACCCGGCAAAATCGGTCTTTACGGTGCATAACCTCGCCTATCAAGGGATGTACTACGCGCATCATATGAATGACATCGATCTGCCATGGTCGTTCTTTAACATGCACGGGCTGGAGTTTAAGGGGCAGATTTCGTTCCTGAAGGCGGGGCTGTACTACGCCGATCACATCACGGCGGTCAGCCCAACCTATGCGCGAGAAATCACCCAGCCGGAGTTTGGCTACGGCATGGAAGGGCTACTGCAACAGCGCCATCGGGAAGGCCGCCTGTCGGGCATTCTGAACGGCGTGGATGAACAGATCTGGAGTCCGGAAACCGATCTCTTGCTGGCGGCACGCTATGGTCGCGATTCCGTGGAAGACAAAGCGGAAAACAAACGCCAGCTGCAGATTGCAATGGGGCTGAAGGTCAACGACAAAGTGCCGCTTTTCGCGGTGGTGAGCCGCCTGACCAGCCAGAAAGGGCTGGACCTGGTGCTGGAGGCGCTGCCCGGCTTGCTCGAGCAGGGCGGACAGCTGGCGCTGCTCGGCGCAGGTGACCCGGTGCTGCAGGAAGGTTTCCTCGCGGCGGCAGCGGAACACCCGGGGCAGGTGGGCGTGCAGATTGGTTACCACGAGGCATTTTCGCACCGCATTATGGGCGGCGCAGACGTCATTCTGGTGCCAAGCCGCTTCGAGCCCTGCGGCCTGACGCAGCTCTATGGCCTGAAATACGGCACCCTGCCGCTGGTACGCCGCACGGGCGGGCTGGCGGATACGGTGTCCGATAGCTCACTGGAAAACCTGGCGGACGGTATCGCCAGCGGGTTTGTTTTTGAAGACAGTAATGCCTGGTCGCTGCTTCGGGCGATTCGGCGTGCTTTCGTCTTGTGGTCCCGTCCGTCGCTGTGGCGTTACGTACAACGTCAGGCGATGTCCATGGACTTTAGCTGGCACGTTGCGGCGCAGTCGTACCGCGATCTTTATCAACGCTTGATGTAACGAGGCGAAGTTACTGATATGAATGCTCCATTTAGCTACTCTTCACCCACGCTCAGCGTTGAGGCGTTAAAGCACTCCATCGCCTATAAGCTGATGTTCACCATCGGGAAAGATCCAGTCATCGCCAACAAACATGAGTGGCTGAACGCCACTCTGTTTGCGGTGCGCGACCGTTTAGTTGAACGCTGGCTGCGATCAAACCGCGCCCAGCTCTCGCAGGAAACGCGTCAGGTTTACTACCTGTCGATGGAATTTTTGATTGGCCGCACGCTCTCCAACGC
This sequence comes from Enterobacter sp. ZOR0014, assembly GCF_000798855.1. NCBI lineage: Bacteria > Pseudomonadati > Pseudomonadota > Gammaproteobacteria > Enterobacterales > Enterobacteriaceae > Enterobacter > Enterobacter sp. ZOR0014. Next base: position 11,147 of record NZ_JTLF01000404.1, read on the forward strand.
GCTGCTGTCGCTCGGCATTTACGACGACGTTAAAACCGCCCTCGAAGAGATGGGGCTGGATTTAGAAGAGCTGATTGACGAAGAGAACGACCCGGGCCTCGGCAACGGCGGCCTGGGGCGTCTTGCCGCCTGCTTCCTCGACTCGCTGGCGACCCTGGCGCTGCCGGGACGCGGGTACGGCATTCGCTACGACTACGGCATGTTCAAGCAGAACATCGTCGACGGGCGTCAGAAAGAGTCGCCGGACTACTGGCTGGAGTATGGCAACCCATGGGAGTTCAAGCGTCACAATACCCGCTACAAGGTGCGCTTTGGCGGGCGTATTCAGCAGGAAGGTAAAAAATCCCGCTGGGTGGAGACCGAAGAGATCCTGGCCGTGGCCTACGACCAGATCATCCCCGGGTATGACACCGATGCCACCAACACGCTGCGCCTGTGGAGCGCCCAGGCCAGTAGCGAGATTAACCTCGGTAAATTCAATCAGGGTGACTATTTCGCCGCGGTGGAAGATAAAAACCACTCTGAAAACGTGTCCCGCGTCCTTTATCCGGATGACTCAACCTACTCCGGCCGCGAGCTGCGCCTGCGTCAGGAGTATTTCCTCGTCTCGGCGACGATTCAGGATATCCTCAGCCGCCATCACCAGCTGCACAAAACCTACGCCAATCTGGCGGAGAAAACTGCGATTCACCTCAACGACACGCACCCGGTGCTCTCTATTCCAGAGCTGATGCGCTTGCTTATCGACGAGCATAAGTTCAGCTGGGATGAGGCATTCGAAGTGACCTGCCAGGTGTTCTCGTACACCAACCACACGCTGATGAGCGAAGCGCTGGAAACCTGGCCGGTGGATATGCTCGGCAAAATCCTGCCGCGCCATCTGCAGATTATCTTCGAGATTAACGACTACTTCCTCAAGACGCTGCAGGAGCAGTATCCGAACGATACCGGCCTGCTGAGCCGGGCGTCGATCATTGATGAATCCAACGGTCGTCGCGTACGCATGGCCTGGCTGGCGGTAGTGATCAGCCACAAGGTAAACGGCGTGTCTGAGCTCCACTCAAACCTGATGGTGCAGTCGCTGTTTGCGGATTTCGCGAAGATCTTCCCGACGCGTTTCTGCAACGTGACCAACGGCGTCACGCCGCGTCGCTGGCTGGCGCTGGCGAACCAGCCGCTTTCTGACGTGCTGGATCAGAACATTGGCCGCACCTGGCGCACCGACCTGAGCCAGCTGAGCGAGCTGGAACAGCACATTGATTTCCCGACGGTGAACAAAGCCGTGCGCGAAGCCAAGCTGCTGAACAAAAAGCGTTTGTCGGTTTACCTTGCGCTGCATCTGAACGTGGTCGCCAACCCGAAAGCGTTGTTTGACGTGCAGATCAAACGTATTCACGAGTACAAGCGTCAGCTGATGAACGTGCTGCATGTGATTACCCACTACAACCGGATTAAGGCCGACCCGACGGCCGAGTGGGTGCCGCGCGTGAAAATCTTCGCCGGTAAAGCCGCTTCCGCCTATTACATGGCGAAGCACATTATCCATCTCATCAACGATGTGGCGAAGGTCGTCAACCTGGATCCGGATATTGGCGACAAGCTGAAGGTGGTGTTCATCCCGAACTACAGCGTAAGCCTGGCGCAGCTGATCATCCCGGCGGCGGATCTCTCTGAGCAGATTTCGACGGCGGGTACGGAAGCCTCCGGGACCAGTAACATGAAGTTTGCCCTCAACGGTGCGCTGACCATTGGCACCCTGGACGGGGCGAACGTTGAGATGCTGGAGCACGTAGGGGCTGAGAACATCTTTATCTTCGGGAACACCACGGAAGAAGTGGAGGCGCTGCGCAGAAAAGGCTACTCGCCGCGTGAGTTCTATGAAAAAGATGAAGAGTTACGTCAGGTACTGACGCAAATCGCGACCGGTGTATTCAGCCCGGACGAGCCGGGCCGCTATCGCGATCTGGTGGATTCGCTGATTAACTTTGGCGATCACTACCAGGTGCTGGCGGATTATCGCAGCTACGTGGACTGTCAGGATAAGGTGGACGAACTGTACCGTCAGCAGGAGAAGTGGACCAGTGCTGCGATGCATAACATCGCCAATATGGGGTATTTCTCGTCCGACAGGACCATCAAGGAGTATGCCGAGACGATCTGGCATATTGATCCGGTGAGGCTGTAAAAACAAAGCCCGGTGGCGCTGCGCTTACCGGGCCTACGGGATCGAGTAGGCCGGGTAAGGCGGAGCCGCCACCCGGCTTTTTTTCAATTACGACGCTAACGACAGCTCACGCTTTCCCGCATGCTGCTGCAGCCACTGCGCCACACGCGACTGCTGTTCGGCATTCAGCCACATCCCTTCTTTGGTACGGCGCCAGATGGCGTCGTCCAGGCGGCGAACCCACTCGTGCTCGACCAGGTAACGCAGCTCGGCTTCGTACAGCTCGTGACCGAAATGCTCGCCCAGATCCGCAATGTCCTTCGCATCACCGAGGAACAGCTCGGTATTGCTGCCGTAGGTGCGGGCGTAGTGGCGCGCCATGCCTTCGGTAATGAACGGGAAGCGACGGCGCAGCTTCGCGGCATAATCGTCGCGGTTGTCGCCGATATCACCGCCGGGCAATACCGCGCCTTTGGTCCATGCCGGGCCAATGCCCTTATAGTACGGGGCCAGTTTTTCCAGCGCGTGCTCCGCCAGCTTGCGGTAGGTGGTGAGCTTGCCGCCAAACACCGACAGCAGCGGCGCCTGGCCGTCTACGTCGTGAATATCGAGCGTATAGTCGCGGGTGATGGCCTGCGGTGAGTCAGACTCGTCATCGCACAGCGGACGCACGCCGGAGTAAGTCCAGACTACGTCATCGCGGGACAGCTGTTTCTTAAAGTGTGCGTTATACACTTTAAGGAGGTAGTTCACTTCGCTCTCGTCGATCTCAACGTTTTTCGGATCGCCTTTGTACTCCACGTCGGTGGTGCCGATGATCGAGAATTCGTCCATCCATGGGATCACAAACACGATGCGCTTATCTTCGTTCTGCAGAATGTACGCTTGTTTTTGCGTGTGTACGCGCGGCACCACAATATGGCTGCCCTTGATCAGGCGGATGCCGTACGGCGAAGGCAGATGCATGCCGTCGTCGAAGAACTGCTTCACCCACGGACCGGTGGCGTTCACCAGACCGCGCGCTTTCCAGCTGAATTTCTCGCCGGTATCAATGTCTTCTGCTTCGACGATCCACAGGCCGTTTTCACGACGCGCGGCGGTAGCGCGGGTACGGGTTTTCACCTCGCCACCTTTCTTCTCCACCATCTGCGCATTCGCCAGCACCAGACGTGCATCGTCCACCCAGCAGTCGGAATATTCGAAACCGCGCACGATTTCAGGCTTCAGGACCGATTCTGAGCCAAAACGCAAACCGTTCGAACCCGGCAGGCTGGTGCGTTTACCCAGATGATCGTACATAAACAGACCAATTCGTATCATCCATGCCGGACGCAGGTGCGGGCGATGGGGCAGACGGAAACGCATCGGGATCGCCAGATGCGGCGCCATTTTTAGCAGCACTTCGCGTTCGGCCAGCGCTTCACTGACCAGGCGGAATTCGTAGTGTTCCAGGTAGCGCAGGCCACCGTGGATCAGCTTGGAGCTGGCGGACGACGTCGCGCAGGCGAGATCGTTAGCTTCCAGCATCAGCACGGATAAACCGCGTCCTGCGGCATCGACCGCAATACCGGCACCGTTGATGCCACCGCCTATCACAATCAGATCTTTGGTTTCCATAACACCCTCATGCACTTTCGTTAAAGCTCAAAAATGTTCGATATCGCTCATAATAGCAAAGGAACGCGCTTTTGGTAACATCAAAAAAACAATTTAGAGTGATATGGATAACATAATGGCGTTTACCCGCCGCCAGGACGTACACTACGGGGTAAAATAGTGCGGTCTGATGCCCTCACCCCAGCCCTCTCCCACGGGGAGAGGGGGATCCGTTTCCCTCTCCCTCCGGGAGAGGGTAGGGTGAGGGGGAAAACCGCACCACACCTGAATATAAGATGAGAACACCATGGATCAGTTTGAATGTATTAACGTAGAAGAAGCCCATCAGAAGATGCACCAGGGAACGGCGGTGCTGGTGGATATCCGCGATCCGCAGAGTTTTGCGATGGGCCATACGCCGGGCGCGTTCCATCTCACCAATGACACGCTGGGCGCGTTTATGCGCGATAACGACTTCGATACGCCGGTGATGGTGATGTGTTACCACGGCAACAGCAGCAAAGGCGCGGCGCAGTATCTGCTTCAGCAGGGCTACGACGCGGTGTACAGCGTCGACGGCGGCTTCGATGCCTGGCATCGTCATTTCCCGGCAGAAGTGGAATACGCCTTTGAGCGCTAATCCCGCTATACTGTTCCCTTTTGTGTGGAAATAAGCGACCGCTGCCCATGTTGATGATCACCTCTTTTACCAATCCGCGCGTCGCCCAGGCGTTTGTCGACTATATGGCAACGCAGGGCGTTATTCTGACCATTCAGCAACATACGCAGACCGATGTCTGGCTGGCCGATGAGAGCCAGGCCGGGCGGGTAAACGAGGAGCTGGCGCGTTTTCTTGAGAATCCTGGCGACCCGCGCTATCTGGCGGCAAGCTGGCAATCCGGCCAGACGGGCAGCGGATTGCATTACAGTCGTTTCCCTTTTCTTGCCACTATTCGCGAGCGCGCAGGGCCGTTTACGCTGCTGCTGATGGCCGCCTGTATTATCGTCTTCATTATCATGAACGTGGTGGGCGACCAGAGCGTGATGATCGCCCTGGCGTGGCCGTACGACCCCTCTCTGGAGTTTGACGTCTGGCGCTACTTCACCCATGCGCTGATGCACTTCTCAGTGATGCATATTCTCTTCAACCTGCTGTGGTGGTGGTATCTCGGCGGGATTGTCGAGAAGCGACTCGGCAGCGGTAAGCTGATCGTAATCACCGTGATTAGCGCCCTGTTGAGCGGCTACGTGCAGCATAAATTCAGCGGCCCGTGGTTCGGTGGGCTGTCGGGCGTCGTCTACGCCCTGATGGGCTATGTCTGGCTTCGCGGAGAGCGCGACCCGGAAAGCGGCATCTATTTACAACGCGGATTAATAGCCTTTGCGTTAATATGGCTAATTGCCGGATGGTTTGATCTGTTTGGTATGTCTATCGCCAATGGTGCGCACGTCACTGGCCTGGCTGTCGGGCTGGCAATGGCGCTTGCCGACACGCTCCATGCGCGAAAACGAACATAATTCTCAGGGATAATTGATGAAACAAACACAACGTCATGACGCCATTATCGAACTGGTCAAAAAACAGGGATACGTCAGCACCGAAGAGCTGGTCGAGCAGTTTGCCGTCAGCCCGCAAACTATCCGTCGTGACCTGAACGATCTGGCCGATCAGAACCGTATTTTGCGCCACCACGGCGGGGCGGCGCTGCCGTCCAGCTCGGTCAACACCTCCTGGCATGACCGTAAAGCCACGCAGACGGCGGAAAAAGAACGCATAGCCCGTAAAGTGGCGAGCCAAATCCCAAACGGGGCGACGCTGTTTATTGACATCGGTACCACGCCGGAAGCGGTTGCTCACGCGCTGCTGGATCACGAGAACCTGCGCGTGGTCACTAACAACCTGAACGTCGCCAACACTCTGATGCAGAAAGACGATTTCCGGATCATCCTCGCCGGTGGAGAACTGCGCAGCCGCGACGGGGGCATTATCGGTGAAGCGACCCTCGACTTTATCTCTCAGTTCCGCCTCGACTTCGGCATTCTGGGGATCAGCGGTATCGACAGCGACGGCTCGCTGCTGGAGTTTGATTATCACGAGGTGCGCACCAAGCGCGCGATTATTGAAAATTCACGCCACGTGATGCTGGTGGTGGACCATTCGAAGTTTGGCCGTAACGCGATGGTGAACATGGGCAGCATCAGCATCGTGGATGCGGTCTACACCGACGCGATGCCGCCAGCGGGCGTGATGCAGGTGATTAAAGATAATAATTTGCAGTTAGAATTGTGCTAGGAATTGTGCTAGGAATTGTGCCAGGAATTGTGTCGGGTGGCGCTGCGCTTACCCGACCTACAAATTGTTCTCCCTCTCCCTGTGGGAGAGGGCCGGGGTGAGGGCATCAGGCCGC
>NZ_JTLF01000288.1:0-21029 GCF_000798855.1 Enterobacter sp. ZOR0014
TTTTTTTTCGCAAGCCCTCAGGCATTGCTATTACTCTTTGTGAGAAAGCTTCTCTGCCGGGATGTCCTCAGCGCTTTTCTTCGCGGCTGCATCATCGTCGTTCATCGCTTTCTTAAAGCCTTTGATGGCAGCCCCCAGGTCACCACCCAGCGTGCGTAACTTCTTGGTACCAAACAGCAGGACGACCAGTGCGGCAACCACCAGCAGTTTGGTAATACTAATCTCACCCATAGATACCTTCTTTACATAAAACAGGCTGCATTCAGCGCCAAAACCTGACTGTATTAACGGTCATTTGGCGCGTGCACACAATAGCAATCTGTAACAAGGTGAATCAAGCATTGTTGAAAAAAACATCACATTAATTGCGGTGGCGCAAAGCGTCGGTTACGAAGAACAGGTAATTGCTGACGCGCAAGCGCAATTCTTTCTAAAAATATCTCCGTCATTAGCAGCACCGGCGCTTCCGCTGCTGCGGCAACCGTGACTCCCAGTGGATCAACTACCCTGCTCTGTCCGATATTTTTATTGCCACACTCCCCGGAAGCAACGACATAGCAGGTCGTGTCCAGCGCGCGCGCTGCAAGCAGCGTTGCCCAATGCTGCTCTTTCAGCGGTCCCTTAACCCATGCAGCAGGCAATACCAGCACGTCTGCCCCTTGCAGGGCCAGATGCAATGCCAGCTCAGGAAAACGGAGGTCGTAGCAGGTCATTAACCCAACCTTAAACCCGTCAATATCAATTAACGGCGCAACGCGGTCTCCAGGGTCAACACGCCGTGACTCCTGAATGCTGAACGCATCATAAAGATGAAGCTTGGCATAGCGCGCGATAATCACGCCATCACGGATAGCCACCAGCGTATTTACGGCGCGCCCCGGCGCTGAAGGAACGTGCACTGTTAAGATGGTCGTCATCGCGTTACCCACGCTCTCGGTGAGCAACGGCTGTAAAAAGTCGCCATCAAGCGGCTGCGCGGACTTCACGGACAGATCCGGGTCATTATCATCCCTTGCCAGCAGCGCTTCCGGGAGAACCAACAGCGACGCGCCCTTCTGCCGGGCCTGTGTCATCAGGTTCACGCATTGTAGTGCATTAACCTGCCAGTCAGGCGTGACTGCAAACTGCCCTACCGCCACATACATATTTGTCCCCTCATCATAAACAGCGTTAAACTCGCTACTCTTACACATCAAATAGCAGGTATTTAGCGTGTTACAACTCCTTTTGGCTGTTTTTATTGGTGGAGGCACAGGGAGCGTTGCGAGATGGTTCCTGAGTATGCGGTTTAACCCCCTGCACCAGGCGATTCCCATGGGGACACTGGCTGCCAACCTGATTGGTGCTTTTATCATTGGTATGGGGCTGGCCTGGTTTAACCGGATGACGCACATCGATCCCATGTGGAAGGTCCTGATTACCACCGGGTTCTGTGGCGGTTTAACGACTTTCTCAACCTTTTCTGCGGAAACGGTTTTTCTCTTTCAGGAAGGCCGTATCGGCTGGGCGCTGGTGAATATCGCGATCAACATGCTTGGATCCTTCGCGATGACGGGGATCGCATTTTGGCTATTTTCCTCAGTAAGCACGCATTAACCGTCGGGGCGTTAATGTTGGCTTAATTTTTCTCTGTCACTCTGGAGGCCATACTGAACGAGGGTGACAGAATGAAACAGAATCTGATGAGCGCAGGAATGGTGTTGTTGAGCGTACTGATCGTTGCCAGCTTCCTGAAAATGTACCTGCTTGGCTGATTCATAACGAAAAAAACCCGCTCAATGAGCGGGTTTTGAAATTCTTGCTGACGCGTCTGAATTACAGAGCGATTACGTTAGCAGCAGAAGGGCCTTTGGCACCGTTAGTGATTTCGAACTCTACGCGCTGACCTTCAGCCAGAGTTTTGAAACCATTAGACTGGATTGCAGAGAAGTGTACGAACACATCTTTGCTGCCATCTTCAGGAGTAATGAAACCGAATCCTTTGGACTCATTAAACCACTTAACGTTACCTTTAATCTTAGACATCAAAATTACCTTTACATTAAAAAACGACACAAATGCTGTGTCGGTTACCAGTACAACAATTGTGGGACCTTTTGTCCAGCGGATCTTTGACAAAAAGTGACTAAAGTCGCGTTAATTTTCACTGGCAGATTTTTATCGCTTAGGAATCAATGCCTGCGCGTTTTTTCACCAGCTGGTAACCTTTTTTCAGTCAAAACTGAAAACGCATCCAGGCGAAGTAAACGTTACCGTTGTTGTACGTCCCGGGGATGTAGGTCATCTGGAACGTTGCCGGGCCATAGCCAATCGAGGCCAAAGGCAGCAGCACGGGGATCGGAATGTAGTTCCAGTTATCACGCGCCGTCACTCCTGCGGTATAGCCTAACCCGACGTGGAAATTCTCGTCCGCCAGCGGGCGCCACGTTTTCTCCCAGCCGTAACCCCCAATTGGTTCCCATTTATTAAACGAGTCTTTAAAGGCCATCAGATAGATGCCGTGCCAGTTTCCTTTCTCATCCCAGCGTGACTGACCAAAACCAGCCCCCCACGGGCGCTCGTTGTATTTATCTGTTTTCTCTTTGTCATAAGCAAAGCGCGCATGCCACGTTATTGCCGGTACATAGAGATCATAATGTTCAGGTGCTGACCAGGTCTGCGAAACATTATCCGTAAAAGTAGAGAACCAGCCTTTATTCTTCGCGTTGTCTTCTGCCTGTGCAACAGATGAAAACGTTAACTGACCAAAAATAAACAATAAAAGAGAGAAAAAAGTATTACGTAAGCTCACAATGCAATTACCATTCTTAATATTCGAAGCAAAGTTTACCACACAATAGTTGAACCATGTCTTAACGGCATCAGCACTACTCCTAAATATCAGGCCTCTTTTCGGGAATATTCTTAAGGCAGCGTTCAGGCTGGCCCAAATAAACCTACAATATGTATGACTATAACATTTTCATCCATCCCGATTAACAGGCCGGAAAACACATAATTTTAACATTTTGTTATCATTAAAGAGACATGCTACGCTGTTTCTGGCGGTCAACTTCCTGATGACATAAATGCCTGGGCCATGGCAAAAACGCTGTGATACTGTTCTTTAGTCGTCTATTTATTGATTTTAATCAGCAAGGACAGGCCATTAATTCGGCACATTTTCATCCTTCTTATTTTATTAATTTTTTTCTACCTCAGGGCATAGGATACAGGGGAAATCATGCTTACGTTTATCGAACTCCTTATTGGGGTCGTCGTCATTGTCGGTGTAGCCCGCTACATCATTAAAGGGTACTCAGCCACGGGCGTTTTATTTGTTGGCGGCTTAACACTCCTGATTGTCAGCGCGTTAATGGGGCATCAGGTATTACCTGCCAGCGCAGCCAGCACGGGTTATACTGCCACGGATATTGTTGAATATATTAAAATACTGCTCATGAGCCGTGGCGGCGATCTCGGTATGATGATCATGATGCTGTGCGGTTTTGCCGCCTACATGACCCATATCGGCGCTAATGACATGGTGGTTAAGCTTGCCTCGAAACCCCTGCAGTATATTAACTCCCCGTATCTGTTAATGGTTGCCGCCTATTTCCTCGCCTGTCTGATGTCGCTGGCCGTTTCATCGGCCACCGGTCTTGGCGTACTGTTAATGGCCACACTGTTCCCGGTGATGGTGAACGTGGGCATCAGCCGCGGTGCAGCGGCTGCCATTTGCGCATCCCCGGCCGCCATTATTCTTTCCCCAACCTCTGGCGACGTTGTGCTGGCCGCCAAAGCAGCCGAGATGTCGCTGATCGACTTCGCCTTTAAGACCACGCTGCCGATCTCGATTGTCGCCATTGTGGGAATGGGGGTCGCGCATTTCTTCTGGCAGCGCTATCTCGATAAAAAAGAGAACATCAGCCATGAGATGATGGATGTCAGCGAAATCACCACCACCGCTCCAGCGTTCTACGCCATTCTGCCGTTCACACCGATTATCGGCGTGCTGATTTTTGACGGCAAATGGGGTCCACAACTGCACATTATTACTATTCTGGTCATCTGTATGCTGCTGGCTGCCGTGCTGGAATTCGTGCGCGGTTTCAACACGCAAAAAGTATTCTCCGGCCTGGAAGTGGCGTATCGTGGAATGGCGGATGCCTTCGCGGGCGTGGTGATGCTGTTGGTTGCGGCAGGCGTGTTTGCCCAGGGTCTGAGCACTATTGGCTTTATCCAGAGCCTGATCTCCATCGCCACGTCGTTCGGCTCAGCCAGTATTATCCTGATGCTGGTGCTGGTCGTTCTGACCATGCTGGCGGCGATGACCACCGGTTCTGGTAACGCGCCGTTTTACGCTTTCGTTGAGATGATCCCTAAGCTGGCTCACTCCTCTGGCATCAACCCGGCTTACCTGTCTATTCCTATGCTTCAGGCCTCAAACCTGGGTCGCACCATCTCTCCTGTTTCAGGCGTGGTCGTTGCGGTTGCCGGTATGGCAAAAATCTCTCCGTTTGAGGTCGTCAAACGCACGTCAGTCCCGGTGCTGGTTGGCCTGATCATCGTCATTATTGCTACCGAAGTGCTGGTTCCCGGCGCTGCCTAAGTAAAATTCCTGATTTCCAAAAAGCGCCTGCTGGCGCTTTTTGTGCTTTAATAACTCCCAAAAATTAATCGAGCACAACCAATCAGGAAATCACATGTTCAGGAAGGATATCGTTATCTCGTCTGGCGCAGTTGCGCTTGCACTCAGTGTCTTCTCCGCACAGGCAGAACCGCTCAACGCTACGCAATATGGCGATTTCGATCGCTATGTACTGGCGCTGTCCTGGCAAACCGGGTTTTGTCAAAGCATGGTTGAGCGTAACCGCAATGAACCGGATGAATGTCGTCTGCAAAAAGAGAGCGAAAATAAAGCCGATTTTCTGACCGTCCACGGGTTATGGCCTGGTCTGCCGAAATCGATAGCGGCACGAGGCGTGGATGAACGTCGATGGATGCGATTTGGTTGTGCCACGCGTCCCATCCCGAATATGCCGGAAGCAAAGGCCAGCCGCAAATGTGCTGCTGCCGAAACCGGGCTGTCGCTTTCCGGTGCGGCAAAACTTAACGAGGTGATGCCGGGCGCGGGCGGAAACTCCTGCCTGGAACGGTACGAATACGCCAAGCATGGCGTCTGTTTTGGTTTTGATCCCGATGCCTATTTCGGCACCATGGTGAGAATGAATCAGGAAATGAAAAACAGTGCCGTCGGTCAATTCCTCGCGGCTAACTACGGTAAAGCCGTCAGTCGTCGTGATTTTGACAACGCCATTGCCAAAAGCTGGGGCAAAGAAAACATCAAAGCCTTTAAGCTGACCTGCAATGGCAACCCGGCGTATCTCACTGAGATGCAGATTTCGCTGAAAGCAGACACCATTAACCAACCGCTTTCCGCAACGTCCTTTGCCCCGCAGCCACATCCTGGTAACTGCGGAAAACAATTTGTCATTGATAAAGCCGGTTACTGACCCACCACCGGGCGCACCATATCGAACCGGTGTTCATCACTGATCCCATAGTACGCCGTCGGCCCACCCGCTCGCAGGATGGGCTGCGCTTTCGCCGTCTGGTATATCCCCTCTTCCAGTAGCGTTTCCGCTATATGGATCCCCACCACTTCACCCAGCACCAGCCAGGTATCAACCGGGGTGCCATCGGCTCCGGTAAGCTGAATGCACTGAGAAAGGCGGCACTCAAAATTGACCGGGCTTTCCGCCACACGAGGAGCACTCACCAGTTGGCTTGCGGCGGGGGTTAATCCTGCAAAGGTAAATTCATCCCGATCGTGAGGAAGCGTAGCCGAGGTTTGATTCATGGCATGTGCGAGATCGCGCGTCGCCAGATTCCAGACAAACTCCTTTGTCTCGTGAATATTTCGCACGCTGTCTTTCCAGCCGTTGCTGGAAAAGCCGATGATCGGCGGGCGATAGTTAAAACAGTTAAAGAAACTATACGGCGCGAGATTCAACTGACCGGCCCGATCGCAAGAGGAGATCCAGCCAATCGGACGGGGACCAATAATGGCGTTCAGCGGGTCATGCGGCAGGCCGTGCCCCTGAGACGGTTGATAGAAATACATAGTGCTCTCTCGTTGATGGGGCAGACACGCATAATGCTTCGCGCAACACCCGGGTTCAGGATACTCAGCGTAACGCAATCCGCCTGGAATTAAGACTGAATAAATTTCAGCGAAAATTCATATGGGACATGAATGTGACCTTCATCACTTCAAACTTGAGCGTTCAGCCAGTATCATCGGGTAAGTTAAACCCTCGCTGCCAGACGGCGAGGGTTTTCTTTTGGATTGGTTTCTGCGTTAGACGCAGCATTAACGACATGGAGTAAAAAATGTCCAGACCCACCATTATCATCAATGAACTCGACGCAGAACGTATCGACCGATTGCTGGAAAAAGCCGAATTCGCCTCACTTCCGGTGGCCGATGCCCTGAATGAGGAACTTGACCGCGCGCAGATGTGCACACCTGAATCAATGCCGCATGACGTGGTCACCATGAACAGCCGGGTAAAATTCCGCAACCTGACCACCGGTGAAGAGCTGACCCGCACGCTGGTTTACCCGGCTCAGATGACTGACAGCAGCGCGCAGCTTTCGGTTCTTGCCCCTGTCGGCGCCGCACTGCTGGGACTGCGCACAGGAGATACCATCCACTGGGATTTACCTGGCGGGGCCTCCACTCATCTGGAAGTGCTGGAACTGCTCTACCAGCCAGAAGCTGCGGGCGATTACCTGCGTTAATCCCTTCTGAACAAGCGCCCACTCGCTTTGCACAGAGGATGCACCCGCATCCTCTTTCCGCAAATTCACCTGATTTTCCTATATCACCCTTATTCCCCTTAATACACGCTTAATCTGTTTTGGTGCCGTGGGGACGGTCATGGGTGAGATAGTGGTTATCACATTCATTTTTTTACTTTTTGTGGCCATCATCGTCTCGGCTGTGCTTTACCTTGAACGCCACTGGTGAACGCTCACGTCACCGCTCTGCCCCGCACTCTGCGCAATGATTTTTTTCGCGGCATCACGATCGTCATCAAAATTGACGGAGTGATTACAGAATCCATAACTATTTTGTGGTTGAATGATTTCAGCGTTTATAAACAAGGAGAAACGGGTATGTATCAGAGAATCATTATGCCGGTTGATGTTTTTGAAATGGAACTGAGTGACAAAGCAGTGCGTCACGCGGAATTTCTCGCACAGCAGGACGGTATTATTCACCTTTTACATGTCTTGCCGGGCTCCGCCAGCCTGAGTCTGCACCGCTTTGCCGCCGATGTGCGTCGCTTCGAAGAGCACTTACAGCACGAAGCCGAGACGCGCCTGCAAACCATGGTCGGGCATTTCAGCATCGACCCGTCGCGCATCAAAACCCACGTCCGGTTCGGTAGCGTACGCGATGCCGTCAATGAACTGGCCGCGGAGCTGAATGCAGACGTGGTGGTGATCGGTTCACGCAATCCTTCCATCACCACTCACCTGCTAGGGTCAAACGCCTCCAGCGTGATCCGCCATACCCACATTCCGGTGATGGTGGTTCGTTAACTGCCCATAAAAAACCCCGCTTGCGCGGGGTTTTGTTTATCAGTACAGATGACCAATATTGACGATGGTACTGACGGTATCACCGAAGAAGGTCAGGCGGCTGAGCACCACGCCCACCAGCAGGATAACAAATACGGCTTTCTGCATCGGATGGCGCCTTAGCGACAACGTGAACCCCACGACGCAGCACAGCAGGCAGCCCAGATAGAGCGGCGAGCTTAACCAGGCGTGAGCGGTCATTTTCATGATGGTACCGCCGCTGAGCCAGAGTACCGGTGCGGCAATCAGCAGCGCCATCAGGGCGATAATGCCCTGACGCAGTGCGACAGCTGACGCTTTCATCCCGAGCAGCGGCGTGGCTGCACAACCCAGCACCCAGACGGTGGCAAAGAACAGCATCATGGTGATGCCGTTGGCAATGGCCTGCATCGCCGGCGCGGCGTAGGTCATCCCCTGCACCACCACCAGCAGTATCCCGAACAGGGACGCCAGCAGCGCTGCGCCTTTGTTGCCTTTCGTAAGGAAAGCCAGGCCAATTGTGCCGCCATACAGCGTCGCGCCGAGAATCTCACGGCTCAGCCAGGCATGTTTCAGGTTGATTAACGCATTATAAGCGTGTTCCGGGTGCGCCAGATGCAATACCGCGGCGATGGAGGCAACCCCCAGGATCAGCCCCGTGATCAGCCAGTGAAGACGGTTGCCCTGCACTTCGCCACGCAGCGTGCGCCAGCTCAACAGGAGCGTCATCCCAACGGACATCTGGCTCAGCACGGTAAAAATCACCAACGGCAGTTCGTACTTTTCCATTATTTGTCCCCCGGCTGTTTCGGCTGGCGTGCCAGAATGAAGCGCGTACCCGGATTAAGCTGCGGCATTTTTGGGAAGCCCGGCGGATACTGCACGGCATTATTTGGCAGCGGATCGGCATCCAGATCGATCAGGGTCAGCGCCCCAACCGGACAGGCGTTAACGCAGGCAGGATTCAAGCCGATATCCAGACGCTCATAGCACATGCTGCACTTCTCGGCCTTCTGCGTTTCCTCATTGAAGCGCGGAGCGCCATACGGACAATTGCGGATACAGTTTTTACAGCCGATACAGCGCTCAGGGTTATGCACCACCACGCCATCATCACGTTTGGTGTAGGCTTCCACCGGGCACGCCGCCAGACAAGCGGGGTTTTCACAGTGGTTACAGGCCAGCGAAAAGAACGCACGCTCCTCATGCGGGTAAATTTCTTTATCCAGCGGGTAGACATAGCGCCAGAAACGTTCGGGTTCGAGCTGGTTGAAGCTCTTACAGGCCATGGCGCATCCGCGGCAACCAATACATTTATCACTGTTCACTAAAAATGCGCGTCTCATGCGTCCGCTCCTTCATTGGCAATGAGGACAATATCGACAAACTGATCGTGAATAGCCGCGCCCGGTGCACCGGTGGCCATTTTACCCATATCGGCCGGGGTATCTTTCACCACGTTCTGCACGTTATAGCTGAGCTTGTTGAACCAGGATTCGTACATGACCAGGAAATCTTCCGGTACATTGGTGGTCACTTTGGCACGCAGTTGAACCTCGCCGATCTCGTTGAATACCCGCACTGTCGCCAGGTCTCGGATCCCCTTTTTCTTCGCAGCAACCGGGTGGATATAGACAAAGGGCTCCGGCCAGAAGACCTGCATCCAGTCAAGGTTAACGAACTGCGAATGCAGGCCGTACTGCAGGTGCGGCGTAAAGAGCTGGAACGGCAGTTTACCTTCTGCGGCTGGCAGATATTCCGGCAGCGCTTTATGGCCGTTCTCTTCGCAGCGCGCGGATAAAAACTCATACTTGCCTGACGGCGTTTTGAACTTCCGATCGTGCCAGGCTGCGCTGCTCGGCATTTTGGCCTTCACCGGCCCCTTCAGCAGATCGTCCCAGGAGCTGATGCCAAACTGCTTCGCCAGCCCGTCGTTGAATTCCAGATCCAGCCATTTTTTCTGGTCAACATCCTGTGGGAAGGTGCATGAGCCCGGTTCCATTTTGTTGATGGTACGGGAGAGCAACACGGCAATATCCAGGTCGCTCTTGCATTCGTACATCGGCTTGATGGCAGGTTCGTTTACCGTCAGCCAGTAGTGCCAGTAAGACGAAGAGGCGCTCCAGTGCTCGAAGGTGGTGGTGACAGGCAGCACGATATCCGCGTGCTGAACCGTCTCGTTAAAGAACTGATCCACGCACACCACCATTTCCAGCTTGTCGAACGCTTTTTTCATCTTGTTGCGGTCGAAGTCCTGGGCAAACGGGTTCTTACAGGCCACCCACAGCATGCGGATAGGGGGATCGTTGGCGTCCAGAATGCTTTGCGCAGTCTGGTTCAGGTTGAGCGCGCGGTCAGAGTACTTGCGCTTTTCGCCGCTATCGCTGACAAACTCGCCCACCGGGCCTGATACCCCTTCCATCCCTACAGAACCCACCGGGGGTGTCTGCGTCATTGCATGGTAGTTATAGCCCCAGGTCTGCAGATGGCCGTAGCGAGCGCCACCGCCTTCTACGCCGATATTGCCGGTCATGGCGACAAAGGCATCAATCGCACGCACGTTCGCACCGCCGTTCACGTGGCGCTGCATACCGTAGCCAATCCAGACGGTGGAGGGCTTAACCGCCGTGAACTCCTCGGCAAGCTGGCGAATCACATCCGGCGCCAGACCACAAATTTCCGATGCCCACTCTACCGTGATGTTGTTGAGCAAGTACTGCTCAAACTCCGGATACCCGTGCGCGAAATGATTGACGAACTCCTGGTCCACGCGACCGGTGTCCACCAGATGGCGCGCCATACCCAGCGCCAGCGCACCGTCTGAACCTGAACGCACGCGCAGATAGAGGTCAGCTTTCGCGGCAGT
This sequence comes from Enterobacter sp. ZOR0014, assembly GCF_000798855.1. Taxonomy (NCBI): domain Bacteria; kingdom Pseudomonadati; phylum Pseudomonadota; class Gammaproteobacteria; order Enterobacterales; family Enterobacteriaceae; genus Enterobacter; species Enterobacter sp. ZOR0014. The sequence continues at coordinate 10,478 of NZ_JTLF01000288.1, forward strand.
TTGCGAGAACAGCGGATCGATAACCACCACTTTCGCCCCTTTCTCGCGGGCCTGATAGATGTACTTCATGGTGTGCATGGAGCACCAGGCCGGGTTCGCCCCCCAGAGGATAATGTATTTGGCTTTAACCAGATCTTCCGGGTCGTTACACCACATGTCGCCCATGTCGTAGTGCTGTGCGTCAATGCCCGCAGGCCAGCACGGCGTACCGGCAAAACGCGTGGTGTAGCCGAGCGAGGACATCATCCCCTCCACGGCATAGCTCATCACCCCCAGGTTGCCGGAATATTTGGTCAGCGCCAGGCCAAGCAGGGAGCCATCTTTCTTTTTGATCTCCAGCATCTTGCTGGCGATCCGCTGCATGGCCTCATCCCAGGAGATGCGTCGCCATTTGCCGCTGCCGCGTCCGTCCTGAATCATCGGGTATTTTATACGGTCCGGCGAGTAGACCCGGCGTGGGTAGGTCAGCCCTTTCACGCACGGCGCACCGTGGGTAAAGGTGGATTCGCTTGCCCCCTCGACGAAGGTAATCACGTCATCTTTCACCCACGTTTTTAAGCTGCAGGTGTCATAGCAGTTACGCGGACAGGCGTTACGGAAGATTTTGTAGGTTTTCGGGTTAAACGGAATGGGCGGTTGTGCCATGGCACATCGGGAGGATAATAATCCGCCGGGTAATGCGGCGACGGTACCTAGCGCAATCAGTCCTTTTAAAAAGGAGCGCCGGTTAAGCTGCCCTTTATCAATAGTCATAATATTACTCTCGTTTTTAATTCATCAAACCAATTAGTCAGTAGCACGGCGAGGCATTTAATTACGGCTGTTTTCGCACAATCCTTTATTTTTGCGATAAATGCCGGGAGCCATAATTCGAGATGCGCGCGGACAAAACGGGTAAGTGCTTCATGATATTGTGGTGAATGTCTGGCATGCACTAATAGCATCACGGCCAGTTCAATTTCATAGCTGATATGGTCGTCGGGGACGCTATTTTCCGCGGTGACGGAGAGCCCAATGCTCTGCAGGAATTCGCGCACGCTCAGCGTCGTCGCCCCCATCAGCAGAGGCTCGTCGTCCAGATAAACCGAGGCATAAGGTGGCGCCAGCAGCGTCGCCGGGCCGACAAACAGCGCATTAAAGTCATACTCGACGTTTAACGCCTCATCCTGCGGCCAGGACTCACTCTTAGGGAAAAAAAAGCGTAACGAGGCGCATCGCGAGGTCATATCCGCCGCGTTGAAGAAATCACGAAACATCAACCCCTTTATTTCAAAGGGTGTTAACGCCTCATATATTGAAGGTGTGAATATATCTTTATCATTCATGTGAAATATAAATATTTATCAACAGAAAACGACGAGATATTATCAGCAGGCTTATTAATTTCTTTGATCGAAGCAGGTAGTTAACGCATGAAGCGTTCAATCACGACAATAATTGAGAATAAAAAAAACCAATAAAAAAGCCACCCCATGATGAGGTGGCTACTGCAGGTATCGTCTTACTTTTTTTTTATGCTGTTTTGGTGCGAATCAGATAGTCAAACGAACTCAGGGACGCTTTCGCACCTTCGCCCGTGGCAATGATGATCTGTTTGTACGGCACGGTCGTACAGTCACCTGCGGCGAAGACGCCTTTTACGCTGGTTTCACATTTCGCATCAATGATGATCTCGCCCATACGGTTGCGCTCAATCGCGCCTTCCAGCCAGGTGGTGTTTGGCAGCAGACCAATCTGCACGAAAATCCCCGAAAGCTGAACGCTATGCACGTCGCCGCTGATGCGGTCACGGTATTCCAGGCCGGTCACTTTGCTGCCGTCGCCCTTCACTTCCGTGGTCTGCGCGTTCAGGATGATGTCGACGTTTTTCAGGCTGCGAACTTTATCCTGCAGAACCTGGTCGGCCTTCATCTCTGGCGCAAACTCCAGCAGGGTCACATGTTCCACAATCCCCGCCAGGTCGATAGCCGCTTCCACGCCGGAGTTACCGCCGCCGATCACCGCTACGCGTTTACCTTTAAACAGCGGACCGTCACAGTGCGGGCAGTAGGTCACACCTTTGGTGCGGTACTGATCTTCACCCGGAACGTTCATGTTGCGCCATTTCGCGCCGGTGGCAATGATAATGCTACGCGCTTTCAGCACCGCGCCGGATGCCGTTTCAATCTGGTGTAAACCGCCTTCGACCGCAGCAGGAACCAGCTTGCTGGCGCTCTGGCTGTCGATGACATCCACGTCATAGTCGCTGACGTGCGCTTTAAGTGCGCCAGCCAGTTTCTGGCCTTCGGTTTTCGGCACGGAAATGTAGTTTTCGATGTCCACGGTATCCAGTACCTGACCACCAAAGCGTTCGCCCATCAGACCGGTACGGATCCCTTTACGCGCGGAGTAAACCGCCGCTGCCGCGCCCGCCGGGCCGGAACCGACGATCAGCACATCGTAGGCATCACGTTTGTTCAGCGCTTCTGCTGCGCGTTTTTCTGCGCCAGTATCCACTTTGGCAACAATTTCCGTCAGCGTCATGCGGCCCTGACCAAACTCCTGACCATTCAGATAGACCGCCGGCACGCCCATTACGTTACGCTCGGTGATCTCATTCTGGAACGTACCGCCGTCAATCGCCGTGTGTTTGATGCGCGGGTTCAGCACCGACATCAGGTTCAGCGCCTGCACCACGTCCGGGCAGTTGTGACAGGAGAGTGAGTAATAGGTTTCAAACTCGAAATCACCGTCGATGTCGCGGATCTGCTCCAGCAGAGCCTGCGCTTCTTTAGACGGATGCCCACCGGTCCACAGCAGCGCCAGCACCAGTGAGGTAAATTCATGCCCCAGCGGAGAGCCGGCAAAGCGCGGCCCCTGATCAGAACCCGGGTTGGCGATCAGGAAAGAAGGCTTACGGACTGCAAGCGTATTGTCTTCTTTGAAGGTCACTTTCGGTGACAGTTCAGCGATCTCTGCCAGCAGTTCCTTGATCTCTGCCGATTTCGCGCTGTCATCCAGCGTGGCAATCAGCTCAACAGGTTTGGTCAGTTTCTCAAGGTAGGCCTTGAGCTGGGTTTTCATATTCGCGTCGAGCATTGTTCTTCCCTCTCTTAAGACGTCATCATGCAAGCTGCCTTATAGGGGCGGCCTGAATGCAACTTGCATCATGGTGCTAATGAAATGGGCGCGGGCGCGCCCATGGATTGCCGGGTGGCACTTCGTTTACCCGGCCTACGATACTGTAGGCCTGTGCAAACGCGGCGCCGCCAGGCTTTGCAGACTTAGATCTTGCCGACCAGGTCTAAAGATGGAGCCAGCGTCGCTTCGCCTTCTTTCCATTTCGCCGGGCACACTTCGCCTGGGTGGGAAGCCACGTACTGAGCGGCTTTCACTTTACGCAGCAGGTCAGACGCATCACGGCCGATACCTTCAGCGGTAACTTCGATAGCCTGGATAATGCCCTGCGGGTCAACAACGAAGGTCGCGCGGTCGGCCAGACCTTCATCTTCACGCATATTGTCGAAGTTACGGGTCAGGGCGCCAGTCGGGTCGCCGATCATCGCGTATTTAATTTTCGCGATGGTTTCAGAGCTGCTGTGCCACGCTTTGTGGGTGAAGTGGGTATCGGTAGAGACAGAGTAAACGTCTACGCCCAGCTTCTGCAGTTCTTCATAGTGGTCAGCCACGTCACCCAGTTCGGTCGGGCAAACGAAGGTAAAGTCAGCCGGATAGAAGAAGAACACGCTCCAGCGACCTTCAGTATCTTTCTCAGTGACTTCAATGAACTCACCGTTTTTGAACGCCTGGTTTTTGAAAGGTTTAATTTTGGTATTAATCAAAGACATCTGTACTTCCTCCGTGTTTTCGTTGAGATGTAAGGTAACTAACTTTGCTCATCGGAGCTAATGCGTTTGCTTTATCAAATCAATCAGCCATACCTAACAACATCAACAAGACAGTAAGGTGAACCTTTTAAAGGAAACGCCAAAAGTAAAAAGGCCGCCTCTACGGGCGGCCCTTTTACCTGAATTCCCCGCAGGTACATTCAGTGCCAGCTAAAGCTGGCGTTGCGTTGCGCTCTACGCCCTTAACATCAAGGTGGTAACAGCCGTTTAATTACACCACCCGTGCCAGGCTTGAGCAATCCACGGGAGAGGCATTCCTGCCTATGGCTGTGATAGGCAGTTTCGAACATAATGACGGGGCGTTATAAATTAATTTTTATTATAAAAATAACTTAATATATAAATGACAATTGTCAATTAAGGTGCCTCTTAGCGAGATAAAATTATCTTAATCATCTTTGAAGTACTATTTTAATAATCTGACGTCGTGATATATTAAGGCACGTTTAATTTAAAATTAAGAGAGTTAACCGAAAGGATTGTAAATGGTTAACTTCAAACTATAGTTATCAGTGATATGATAACCCATGCAAACACCGCATCCTCAGGACGACACATGGCAAATCTCTACGATCTTAAAAAATTTGATCTCAACCTGCTAGTCATTTTTGAATGTATCTATCAACATTTGAGTATCAGTAAAGCGGCTGAGACGCTCTATATTACCCCCTCAGCAGTGAGTCAGTCACTGCAACGTCTGCGCGGACAACTCAACGATCCCTTGTTTATCCGTTCAGGTAAGGGCATCACCCCCACTACGGTTGGCGTCAACCTTCATCATCATCTTGAACAAAACCTCAATCAGCTTGAGCAAACCATCAATATGATGCACAGCAACGGGTTGAAGAAGAGCTTTGTCATTTACGGTCCGCAGTTTATGACGCCTAAAATCATGCTGGATCCGATGAAAATCCTGATCGAGAAGTATAACTATCAGGTTGAGCTGCATGATGTCTTCCTTGCCCCGGACTCAGCAGAAGACCTGCTGGCATACCGAAAAGCGGACCTTGTCTTCTCTTTCGCCCCGCTGAATAGCCGTTCAACGGCCTGCTGCTTGTTCCAGCAGATGTCTTTTACGCTGGTTTGCCGTCAGGATCACCCCCGCCTGGGTTTACAGGCGACGCGTGACGAAATTCTTCAGGAAAAATTTACGGCCTACCTGAGTGATGAGTTGAGCGTAAAGAATTTTCAGGAGCATACTGAGCAACTGCTTCCCGAACGAAATATCCTGTTCCGCAGCGACTCGTTTATCTCACTGCTGTCGATGATAGGCAATTCCGATCTGATTGGATTAGCCCCTACGCCAGCCTATGAGCAGTATGGTCCGGCATTAAATCTCCGTAAGATTGAGACTGACATTACCTTCCCGACAGTCCCGGTTTATATGATGTACAATCGCTCAGCACTGAATAATGCTTCCTTCTCCAATTTTATTGATGACTTAAACTTACCCCAATAATTATAACTGACTGTTTTCAGCAGTCAGTCCTTTTTATATATTCACAAGGGAAATGTATTTAGCGTAATTATATGATTAATTTTTACCTATAATTATCTTCTTTCTAAGAGTATCATCCCCATTATTCATGCGCCATCTGATCAGTATCACTCAGTAATGGATTGATATGTCACTTTACAAATTTCCATTGAATCAAAACGTAGTCGATGCCACGCAAGAGCGAATAAAATGGACCCTGGAGAATTTATCCAGGGTGTGTGTCTCTTTTTCAGGGGGAAAAGATTCCACCGTCATGTTACATCTGACGGCATTATGCGCTCGTAAAATGAAACGCAAAATAGACGTTCTCTTTATAGACTGGGAAGCGCAATTTACTTACACCATTAATCATGTCGAACATATGCGCGCCTTATACAGCGATGTCATCGATCGTTTCTGGTGGGTCGCGCTTCCCCTCACCACGCAAAATTCCCTGTCGCAATTCCAGCCTGAGTGGCAATGCTGGGAACCCAATACCGAGTGGGTACGGCAACCGCCTGACGATGCCATAACAGATCCCGCCTTTTTCCCCTTTTACCAGGGGGGAATGTCTTTTGAGACCTTTGTGCGCAGTTTCTCGGACTGGTTCTCTCTCAACCGACCGGCCGCCGTCATGGTCGGGATACGCGCCGATGAGTCATACAACCGTTTTCTGGCTATCGCATCAGCGCGTAAACAACGCTTTGCCGATGATAAACCCTGGACGACCGTCGCCCCGGGTGGGCATGCCTGGTATATCTATCCTCTCTACGACTGGAAAACCGCGGATATCTGGACCTGGTTTGCAAAAACCGGCAATAGCTATAACACACTTTATGACCTTATGTATCAGGCCGGCGTACCACCGCGCTATATGCGCATCTGCGAACCTTTTGGCCCGGAACAGCGTCAGGGCTTATGGCTCTATCATGTTGTAGAGCCCGAACGCTGGGCGACCATGTGCGCACGTGTCAGCGGCGCGCGCAGCGGCGGAATTTACGCCGGGCACGACAACCATTTTTACGGTCACCGCAAAATACTCAAGCCGGACCATCTTTGCTGGCGGGAATATGCCCTGCTGCTTCTCGACAGCATGCCGCAGAATACGGCCGAGCATTACCGCAATAAAATCGCCATATATCTGCACTGGTACCAGAAGAGGGGCATGGAGGATATTCCCGATACCCAGGAGGGCGATATCGGTGCCAAAGACATCCCTTCATGGCGGCGCGTTTGTAAGGTTTTACTTAATAACGACTACTGGTGCAGAGCGCTGTCTTTCAGCCCAAACAAACCCAAACATTATCAGCGCTACAGCGACAGAGTGAAGGCAAAACGCAAGGAGTGGGGCATTTTATGCGACAAAGAATAATCAACGAAATCGAAACGTACCTTCAGTCACTTCCTGAAGAGGACCAAATTAACGCCATTAATGCCTTTCGCCAGGCACTGCATAAATATAGCCCGTTTAACGATCAACCCATCGACTGCGTATTGTGGATCAAACAGGACGCTATCACGGCTAACGATTACAACCCCAATAATGTGGCCCCACCGGAAAAACGGTTGCTCATTAAGTCGCTGGAACTTGATGGATTCACCCAGCCTATTGTTGTAACAGAAAACGAACCCCAACATTATGAAATTGTGGATGGTTTTCATCGTCATGAGATTGGCAAAAGTCGGGCTGCGTTAAAGCGCAAGCTGAAGGGTTACCTGCCTGTCACGTGCCTGCGTCAGGAACGACTCGGTAAATATGACCGCATGGCCTCAACCATCCGACACAACCGCGCACGCGGGCGGCATCAAATCAACGCGATGTCTGAAATCGTTCGAGAACTTGCGCAGCTTGGCTGGAGCAATGAAAGAATTAGCGAAGAGCTCGGTATGGATGGTGACGAGGTGCTGCGTCTCAAACAAATCAACGGCCTGCTGGAACTGTTTGCAGACCGTCGTTACTCAGAAGCCTGGACGGTGAAATAATCAGAGCGTGTTCAAACGCTCTGCCGCGGCCAGTAGCGTCGATTCCTGCTTCGCAAAGCAGAGACGAATCAGTTTATGCGGAAAAGGATCGGCGCAGAACACCGACAACGGAATAGCGGCCACGCCGACTTCTTTTGTCAGCCACTGGCAGAAACTGACATCATCCAGATCGGAAATGGCGCTGTAGTCAGCCAGCAGGAAGTACGTCCCTTCGGAAGGCAAAATTTCCAGGCGGCTTTGAGCCAGTGCGGTCACAAACAGATCCCGGCGTGCACGGTAAAAATCCGGCAGGTCGCGATAATGCTGTGGTTCATCGCGTAGCATGTCCGCCAACGCCAGCTGAGCCGGGGTATTCACCGCAAACGTCAGGTACTGGTGTACCTTACGTAACTCAGCGCTGATGGCGGCAGGTGCCACGCAATACCCCACCTTCCAGCCGGTCATATGGTACGTTTTGCCAAATGACGACACGGCCACGGCACGTTCACGAAGCTGCGGATGGGCCAGCACGCTGGCGTGCCCTTCTTTAGTAAAACAGATGTGCTCATACACCTCGTCGCTCAGGACATAAATTTCACGTTCGGCAATGGCCTGCCACAGCGCGGCAAAATCGGCTTTCTGCCACACGCTCGCAGACGGGTTATGGGGCGTATTCAGGATCACCAGCCGCGTTTTATCGCTCAGCAGCGCAGCGAACGCCCGCCAGTCCGGGCGGAAATGCGGCGGCTGCAGCGCCACGCGTTTCACCACGCCGCCAGAGAGTTCAACCGCAGGCGCGTAGCTGTCGTAACTGGGGTCAAAACAGATGACCTCATCGCCCGCGCGCACCAGCGCGGTGATGGCCGCATACAGCGCTTCGGTCGCCCCTGCCGTCACCGTGATGTCGCTATTCGCATCCGGTTTATGGCCATACAATTCCGCCGTTTTATCCGCAATGGCTTCCCGCAGCGCCTGCACGCCCGTCATCGGCGCATACTGATTTGCTCCCTGCGAAACGTGGTACGCCAGTCGTTCCTGCAACCAGGCCGGTCCGTCAAAATCCGGGAATCCCTGAGAGAGATTAATGGCGTTGTGCTGCTGTGCCAGAGCGCTCATCTGCGTAAAGATGGTGGTGCCGAGATTAGGAAGTTTACTCTGAGGAATCAATGCGTTATTACTCATTATGCGGTGCCTGCATGTAATACTTATGTTGCTGCCACTATAACACGATGTTACCATTTGGCAATCAAGACGCTTAGACGTCTATACCATATCAATATTCCTGGTCGAGAGGTAAAAGGCAATGGCAGACAACCTGCAACTCACACAACTTGTCGACGCCTGCCGCTGGATTGGCGCCAAAGGCTGGGCACCCGCCACCGGTGGCAACATGTCTGTGCGACAGGATGAACACCTCTGCTGGCTGAGCGAATCCGGTAAAGACAAAGGCAGCCTGACCACGGCGGATTTTCTGCAGGTCGAGATCGCCACAAACCGTGCGCCGTCAGGCCGAAAGCCGTCGGCAGAGACCGGACTACACACCCTCATTTATCGCCTGTTCCCCGAGGCCAACGCTGTCCTGCACGTTCACACCGTCAACGCGACGGTGCTGTCACGTCTGGTCAGGGAAACCGAGCTGAACATCAGCGGCTTTGAGATGCAAAAATCGCTTACCGGACAGGCCACCCATCTGGATACCGTCTCCATCCCGGTGTTTGACAATGACCAGGATATCGACGCCCTCGCCTCGCGAATCGCCCATTACGCGCAGGAACGCCCGCTTAATTATGGTTTTCTTCTGCGCGGTCATGGCTTAACCTGCTGGGGACGCGATGTGGCCGAGGCCCGCCGTCATCTGGAGGGACTGGAATTTCTTTTTGAATGCGAAATGCGTTTACGACAACTGGAGAGAGTATGATTCGCGCAATTGTGACGGATATTGAAGGGACCACCAGCGATATCCGTTTTGTCCACGATGTTTTGTTCCCCTACGCGCATGAGCGGCTGGCGGCGTTCGTCACCGCGCAGCAGTACGCCGAGCCGGTCAAATCCATTCTGGACAATCTGCGCGATGAAATCGGTAACCCGCTCGCCAGCGTCAGCGAGCTTATTGACGCCCTCTTTGCCTTTATGGATGAAGACCGTAAATCCACGGCGCTCAAAGCGCTGCAGGGGATCATCTGGCACGATGGCTACGTGAATGGCGACTTTACCGGCCACCTCTACCCGGACGTCCTGCCTGCGCTGGAAAAATGGAAAGCGCAAGCGATTGATCTCTATGTTTATTCCTCGGGATCGGTCGCCGCACAGAAACTGTTATTTGGCTACAGCGACGAAGGTGATATTACTCATCTGTTCAGCGGCTATTTTGATACCCACATCGGCGCCAAGCGCGAGGTGGCTTCTTACCAGAACATTGCGGCCCAAACGGGTATCGCGCCGTCGCAGATCCTGTTCCTGTCAGATATTCATCAGGAGCTGGACGCGGCTGAACAGGCAGGCTTTCGTACCCTGCAGCTGATTCGCGGCGATGATGACGGGGCAAGCCATCACCATCAGGTCCACCAGTTTGACGAGATAAACCCGGAGCAGATCCCTTCATGAGCGCATTAACTGTCTATTCTGATAAAGACGCCAGTCAACCAAAGTGGCACAGCACCGACGCCGCCGAGATCGCCCGGCAGCTCAACGCCAAAGGCGTACGTTTTGAACGCTGGGACGCGGACCGCGATTTAGGTCAGGATCCCGCCCCGGAGGCGGTGATTGAGGCTTACCAGCATGCGATCGACAAACTGGTGGCAGAGAAAGGTTATCAGAGCTGGGACGTCATCAGCCTGCGGGCCGATAACCCACAAAAAGACGCGCTGCGCGCAAAGTTCCTGAGCGAACATACTCACGGCGAAGATGAAGTGCGCTTCTTCGTGGAAGGCGCGGGATTGTTCTGCCTGCACATTGGCGATGAGGTCTATCAGGTTTTGTGCGAGAAAAACGATCTGATCTCCGTACCCGCGGGTACGCCGCACTGGTTTGATATGGGTTCAGAGCCGAACTTTACCGCGATCCGTATTTTCGATAACCCGGAAGGCTGGGTTGCGCAGTTTACCGGTGATGCGATCGCGGATGCGTATCCACGTCTGGCATAATCTTTTCTCCCTCTCCCTGTGGGAGAGGGTTGGGGTGAGGGCTTAACGCGCACTACGCGTTAAGCCCTTTCACATACCCCACC
>NZ_JTLF01000401.1:0-17568 GCF_000798855.1 Enterobacter sp. ZOR0014
TGGGCGGCCTTTTTGGTTAGTTCATATTACTCTGCTTTGGGCGTTGCGTTTTCGACACGGCTTTTTAACTTCTGGCCGGGTCTGAAGGTCACCACGCGGCGGGCTGTAATGGGAATATCTTCCCCCGTCTTCGGGTTACGGCCCGGACGTTGGTTTTTGTCTCGCAAATCAAAATTGCCAAAACCGGAGAGTTTTACCTGCTCACCATTTTCCAGAGCACGACGGATCTCTTCGAAAAACAGCTCTACCAGCTCTTTGGCATCCCGTTTGCTAAGCCCAAGCTTATCAAACAGATATTCTGACATTTCAGCTTTTGTAAGCGCCATAGGTTCAATCCCTCAATGATGCCTGGAATCGCTCTTTTAATGCCTCTACACATTTGGCGACGGTAGCGGCAATCTCCTCTTCTTCGAGTGTACGGCTGGTATCCTGAAGGATAAGGCTGATAGCGAGGCTCTTGAAACCTTCTGCTACGCCCTTGCCGCGGTACACGTCAAATAAGTTTACGCCAACTACCTGATTTACGCCAACTTTCTTACATTCGGCCAAAATATCTGCTGCGGGAACGTTTTCCGCGACCACAACCGCGATATCACGGCGGTTTGCCGGGAAGCGGGAGACGTCCTGCGCCTGAGGAATGACGCGGTCTGCAACCGGGCTCCACTCCAGCTCAAACACGATGGTACGGCCGTTCAGGTCCAGCTTACGCTCCAGCTCAGGATGAACAACACCAATGAAACCAATGCGTTTGCCGTCTAAATAGATCGCCGCACTCTGGCCCGGATGCAGGGCTGGAATCGCTTCTGCACGGAATTCAATTTCAGATAATTTACCGGTCAGATCCAGAATGGCTTCCAGATCGCCTTTCATATCGTAGAAATCAACCGTACCTTTTGCCAGGTCCCAGTGCTCTTCATAACGGTTGCCACTGATAGCACCAGCCAGCATGAGATCCTGACGGATGCCTAAATTTGCCTGATTATCCGGTACAAAGCGCAAACCGCTTTCGAAAATTCGCACGCGGTTTTGCTGGCGATTCTGGTTGTAAACGATAGTGCCCAGCAGTCCGGTCCACAGGGACAGACGCATTGCGGACATTTCGCTGGAGATTGGGCTTGGCAGGATCAACGCCTCCTCGCCCGGGTGGATCAGTTGCTGCAGCTTAGGATCAACAAAGCTGTAGGTGATCACTTCCTGGTAGCCTTTGTCGTTAAGCATGGTTTTCACACGCTTCAGGGACAGGTCGGCTTCACGATGGGTACCCATCACCAGACCGGCCTGAACGGGCTCGTCCGGGATGTTGTTGTAGCCGTATACGCGGGCCACTTCTTCCACCAGATCTTCTTCGATTTCCATGTCAAAACGCCAGGATGGCGCAACGGCTTTCCACTCGTCCTGACCTTCGGTCACTTCGCAGCCCAGACGCGTCAGAATGTCGGTCACCTGGGCATCGGCAACGTGATGACCAATCAGGCGATCGAGCTTGCTGCGGCGCAGGGTAATGGTTGCGCGTTTCGGCAGCGTCGCTTCGTGAGTGACATCGATAACCGGACCGGCTTCACCGCCGCAGATGTCGATCAGCAGGCGAGTCGCTCGCTCCATCGCTTTGTACTGCAGCGCAGGGTCAACGCCACGCTCGTAGCGGTGAGACGCATCGGTGTGCAGGCCATGACGGCGTGCGCGACCGGTGATAGAGAGCGGGCTGAAGAAGGCGCATTCCAGCAGGACGTTTTGCGTATCGTCATTTACCCCAGAGTGTTCGCCACCGAAGATACCGCCCATCGCCAGCGCTTTGCTGTGGTCAGCAATCACCAGCGTATCCGCGTTCAGCTTCGCTTCGGTGCCGTCAAGCAGAACCAGGGTTTCGCCCTCTTTTGCCATACGGACAACAATACCGCCTTCGATACGATCTTTATCGAACGCATGCATTGGCTGACCCAGTTCCAGCAGAACGTAGTTGGTGACGTCAACCACCGCGTCGATAGAGCGAATGCCGCAGCGGCGCAGTTTCTCTTTCATCCACAGTGGTGTTGGCGCTTTCACGTTGATGCCTTTTACCACGCGGCCGAGGTAGCGTGGGCAAGCATCCGCGGCGTCAACCTGAATAGGCAGTACGTCACTGATGGTCGCTTCTACCGGTACGATCTCCGGCGCGTTCAGTTCGGTCTGGTTCAGCACGGCCACGTCGCGCGCCACGCCGATGATACCTAAGCAATCAGCGCGGTTTGGCGTAACGCTGATCTCGATGGTGTTGTCATCAAGCTTCAGGTATTCGCGGATATCGGTGCCAATTGGCGCATCCAGCGGCAGTTCAATGATGCCGTTGTGATCGTCGGAAATACCCAGCTCGGAGAAGGAGCACAGCATACCTTCAGAAGGCTCACCGCGCAGTTTAGCCGCTTTAATTTTGAAATCACCCGGCAGTACCGCACCCACGGTTGCCACGGCGACTTTCAGGCCCTGACGGCAGTTTGGCGCACCGCAAACGATGTCCAGCAGGCGGTCGCCGCCGACATTCACTTTTGTCACGCGCAGTTTGTCGGCGTTCGGATGCTGGCCGCACTCGACCACTTCACCGACCACGACGCCGGTGAAGGCACCGGAAACCGGCTCAACGCCGTCAACTTCCAGGCCCGCCATGGTGATCTGGTCAGACAGCGCGTCGCTGTCCAGCGTGGTATTGACCCATTCGCGTAACCACAGTTCACTGAATTTCATTGTTCTGTCCTGCCCTTATTTAAACTGTTTGAGGAAACGCAGATCGTTTTCGAAGAATGCACGTAAATCGGTCACACCGTAACGCAGCATGGTCAGACGCTCCATGCCCATACCGAAGGCAAAGCCGGAGTACACCTCCGGATCGATACCGACGTTGCGCAGTACATTTGGATGCACCATGCCGCAACCCAGCACTTCCAGCCATTTGCCGTTTTTGCCCATCACGTCAACTTCCGCAGACGGTTCAGTGAACGGGAAGTAGGATGGACGGAAACGAACCTGCAGGTCTTCCTCAAAGAAGTTGTTCAGGAAATCGTGCAGCGTGCCCTTCAGGTTGGTGAAGCTGATGTTTTTATCAACAATCAGACCTTCCATCTGGTGGAACATTGGGGTATGGGTCTGATCGTAATCGTTACGATAGACGCGACCCGGCGCGATGATGCGGATTGGCGGTTCCTGATCCTTCATGGTACGGATCTGTACGCCAGAGGTCTGGGTACGCAGCAGACGCGTGGCGTCAAACCAGAAAGTGTCGTGGTCAGCGCGTGCCGGATGATGGCCAGGAATATTCAGGGCATCGAAGTTGTGATAATCATCTTCAATTTCCGGGCCAGTCGCCACAGTAAAGCCGAGCTCACCGAAGAAACTTTCAATGCGATCGATGGTACGGGTAACCGGATGCAGCCCCCCGTTTTCGATACGGCGACCCGGCAGAGAAACGTCGATCGTCTCTGCGGCCAGGCGCGCATTCAGCACCGCGCTTTCCAGCTCGGCTTTACGCGCGTTCAGTGCCTGCTGCACCTGCTCTTTAGCTTCGTTAATCACCGCACCCGCTGCCGGGCGTTCTTCTGGCGGCAGTTCACGCAGGGTTGTCATTTGAAGGGTCAGGTGCCCTTTCTTCCCAAGATATTCGACGCGGACATTGTCTAACGCGGCAACATCTGAGGCCTGATTAATGGCGGCTGTTGCACTGGCAACCAGCTCTGCGAGATGTGACATGATTTTCCTCATTATGTCGGTGCAGACACCGATTTGGTGGAGTTATTCTCTCAAATTCAGATACAAAAAAAGCCTCCATCGGGAGGCTTATCTGGCGCTGTTTTTCGTTTCATCTTTCACGCGCTAGCCTCCTGGAGTCAGGTGCTAAAGTAAAAGAAGAAGCGGAAAATAGCAGCATTCATGCTTGCGTTACCTTGTTGGGTAAAAACCGTTGAGAACTTATTGAAAAGCCTGCACGGATAAATGTCAATCTTCTGATGGTGTTAAATGAAAAGAGGAGGCAAAGCCCCCTCTCTCAACTGGCTTATGCCAGTGCTGCTTTCGCTTTTTCGACCAGAGCGGTGAACGCTACTTTGTCGAATACTGCGATGTCAGCCAGGATCTTACGGTCGATTTCAACAGAGGCTTTTTTCAGGCCGTTGATGAATTTGCTGTAAGAAATACCGTTCTGACGTGCTGCTGCGTTGATACGCGCAATCCACAGTTGACGGAACTGACGCTTACGCTGACGACGGTCACGGTAAGCGTACTGACCTGCTTTGATAACAGCCTGGAAGGCAACGCGGTATACGCGTGAACGCGCACCGTAGTAGCCTTTAGCTTGTTTCAAAATTTTCTTGTGACGTGCACGTGCAATTACACCACGTTTTACGCGAGCCATGTGTGCTCTCCTGTATCTATTCTAAGTTAAAAAAGTTAAACGTTAACGACTTATGCGTACGGCAGGCACGCGATTACCAGGCCCAGATCGCCTTTAGAAACCATGGCTTTTGGACGCAGGTGACGTTTACGCTTGGTAGCTTTCTTAGTCAGAATGTGACGCAGGTTAGCGTGCTTGTGCTTAAAACCACCTTTACCGGTTTTTTTGAAGCGCTTAGCAGCACCGCGTACGGTCTTAATTTTTGGCATTTTAATAACTTCCACTTCGCATTGTTAAATAAACGAAACATAGGCGAACAAAACCTATGAAACCCGAAGGCTCCACAGATTTTGCTGCTTGAAGGCCTTACTGTTTCTTCTTAGGAGCGAGCACCATGATCATCTGGCGGCCTTCGATCTTCGTAGGGAAGGATTCGACTACTGCCAGTTCACTCAGATCTTCACGGACGCGGTTAAGCACTTCCATACCGATCTGTTGGTGGGCCATTTCACGACCGCGGAAACGCAGTGTGATCTTGGCCTTATCGCCATCTTCCAGAAAGCGAATCAGGCTGCGGAGTTTTACCTGATAATCGCCATCGTCGGTACCAGGACGGAATTTGATTTCCTTAACCTGGATAACTTTTTGCTTCTTCTTCTGTTCCTTAGAAGACTTACTCTTTTCATAAAGGAACTTGCCGTAGTCCATGATACGACAAACTGGCGGTTCGGCGTTAGGGCTGATTTCAACTAAATCTACTCCAGCTTCTTCAGCCTTTTCGATTGCTTCTCTCAGACTCACAATCCCCAGCTGCTCGCCTTCCAGACCTGTTAAGCGAACTTCCTGGGCGCGAATCTCGCCATTGATACGATTCGGACGTGCCGTTTGAACTCGTTTTCCGCCTTTAATACCTTATTCCTCCAGTTGTTGAAGACTGCGGCTGCGAATCTCTTGTTGCAGCTTCTCAATCACTTCACTTACGTCCAGGCTGCCCAGGTCTTTACCACGGCGGGTGCGAACGGCAACTTTGCCTGCTTCCACCTCTTTATCACCACAGACCAACATATACGGGACACGACGTAAAGTGTGCTCGCGGATTTTAAAGCCAATCTTCTCATTTCTCAAGTCTGCTTTTACGCGAATGCCCGCATTTTGTAGTTTCTGCGTCAATTCTTTAACGTAATCTGCCTGAGAATCGGTAATGTTCATCACCACTACCTGCACTGGCGCAAGCCAGGTTGGGAAGAAGCCCGCGAACTCTTCGGTCAGGATGCCGATGAAGCGCTCCAGTGAACCGAGGATTGCACGGTGAATCATAACCGGTACCTGACGTTCGTTGTCTTCGCCAACATAAGAGGCGCTTAAACGCTGCGGCAGGGAGAAGTCCAGCTGTACAGTACCGCACTGCCAAGCTCTGTCGAGACAGTCATACAGGGTAAATTCAATTTTCGGACCGTAGAATGCGCCCTCGCCCAGCTGGTATTCGAACGGAATACCGTTCTCTTCCAGCGCCACGGCGAGATCCGCTTCTGCGCGATCCCATGTCTCATCGCTACCGATACGTTTTTCCGGACGCGTTGAGAGTTTGACCACGATCTTCTCGAAGCCAAAGGTGCTGTACATATCGTAGACCATACGAATACAGGCGTTAACTTCATCACGAACCTGATCTTCAGTACAGAAGATATGCGCATCATCCTGAGTAAAGCCACGAACACGCATCAGACCGTGCAGCGCACCTGATGGCTCGTTGCGGTGGCAGCTACCGAACTCCGCCATACGCAGCGGCAGGTCACGGTAGGATTTCAGACCTTGGTTGAAGATCTGAACGTGGCCCGGGCAGTTCATTGGCTTAATGCAGTATTCACGGTTCTCGGATGAGGTGGTGAACATCGCATCTTTGTAGTTGTCCCAGTGGCCGGTTTTTTCCCACAGCACACGGTCCATCATGAACGGGCCTTTTACTTCCTGGTACTGGTACTCTTTCAGCTTGGAGCGTACGAACGTTTCCAGTTCACGGAAGATGGTCCAGCCGTCGTTATGCCAGAATACCATACCCGGCGCTTCTTCCTGCATGTGATACAGGTCAAGCTGTTTACCTATTTTACGGTGGTCACGCTTCGCCGCTTCTTCCAGGCGCTGCAGATAGGCGTTCAGGGCTTTTTTATCGGCCCATGCGGTACCATAAATACGCTGCAACATTTTGTTGTTGCTGTCGCCACGCCAGTAGGCGCCTGCGATCTTCATCAGTTTAAAGTGATGACAGAAACGCATATTCGGCACGTGCGGTCCACGGCACATGTCGATGTATTCTTCGTGATGGTACAAGCCTGGCTTGTCATCATGAGAGATGTTCTCGTCAAGAATAGAGACTTTATAGCTCTCGCCACGCTTGACGAAGGTTTCACGCGCTTCGTGCCAGCTGACTTTCTTCTTGATGACGTCATAGTTCGTTTCGGCGAGCTCGTGCATACGTTTTTCGAGCGCGTCGATATCTTCCTGGGTCAGGGTGTGGTCAAGGTCAACGTCATAGTAGAAACCGTTGTCGATAACCGGACCAATCGCCATTTTGGTGTTTGGCCACAGCTGCTTGATAGCATGACCTAACAGGTGCGCACAGGAGTGACGAATGATCTCCAGACCTTCTTCGTCTTTCGCGGTGATGATTGCAAGCGTCGCATCGTTTTCAATCAGATCGGACGCATCAACCAGCTCACCGTTCACACGGCCGGCGATGGTCGCTTTCGCGAGGCCAGGACCGATATCCAGGGCAACATCCATTGGGCTAACAGCGCGGTCGAAATGGCGTTGGCTGCCATCAGGAAGAGTAATTACAGGCATTTTATATCCTTATTTGCAGTGATGCCCCACACATAAGAGCATATACAAAGAAAATAATCGTGATTAAACAGTAGATTACGAAACATCTGACCAACAATCGTCAAATTGGTTCGTTATCCTGCACCTGCCGAATTCAGATAAATGCGGGTTTACGGCAAGGGACTTAATGTTAACACTAACAGCAAGGGGATTGCACCCTCTGCTGCCACAATGAAGGACTGGCATGTTGCAGATAGTTGCAGATTGCGTCTCTCTGGCACTCGCATTTCGCCGATGCTGAGCTAACTTTGAACAGGCCTTTAAAATCCACAGGTGCTTACCATGAACGTATCCAGTAGAACGGTAGTGATATTAAATATCCTGTCAGCAACCGGTTTATTGTTGATTCTCGCCGATCGATTCCACTGGTTCTGAGCTGAACCCCACACCGGCATAACCCGATTGCTTCCGGGAAGGGGCATATTTCGGCCCCGTTTGATAGACTATGCGTATCAACGGACAAGGATTAGGTTATGCCAACAAAACGATTTGCCGTAAAACACTGGAAAATGGTGCTGGTGCTGATTGCCATCTGCGGCGCGATGCTGCTACTTCGTTGGGCGGCAATGATTTGGGGTTAGAGAATCAGAAGGGACGTCTGGCAGAAATGAGAAACGGGCCGATATTTTCGGCCCGCCATGATTACATTCTATAACCCAGTGAAACGGTGGTTCTGCGATCGGTATGTTCAGGCGCGCTTGCTGGTGGTGAAGAGTTCCAGGTCACGTTGTAGGCCACTTTCAAACCGAAGTGTTCATTGATAGCCACGTTCAGGGCACTTTCAGAGTTCAGCGTTGTATCCTCGGCACCAAACACAGACACACCCTGAGTGAATTTGGTGTTATCGGTCATCTGCCATGCGTAGGTACCTGACGCATAACCCAGCGGCTGGGTTTCATCTTCGCCGTTGGTGTACTCGTCGTAGCGAACACCAGGACCGAATTCAAAACGGAAGCTGTGTACAGGCCCATTCAGGAACTGACGACCATAACCCGTCGTGAATACATCACGCTGGCGATAGCCATTATAACGGTCGGTTAACCAGCTTGCCTGACCGAATATGTAGTCATAGTCGGTCATGTTGTAACGGCTACGTCCACCTGCCGCATATTTCTCGGAAGAGCGTTCATCGTTAGCGGACGTGTTGCTGGCATTCCCCCACAGCGACCATGCTGTGGTATTACCGTACCAGGTCAGGGTGCTGTCCGCCGTCAGAGAAGAGCTTTTTGTGTTACCTGATTGCGCGAGATACCCGGCATTCAGATTACCTTCGAAGGGTTTTTTGGCAGTGGAGGGATCGTCCATGACAGTAAAAACGGTGTCATCGGCGGTTGCATTCAGTGATGCAAATACGCCACCCGCCAGCATCAGTGCTGCGGGTACTGTCTTCAAAAGCTTCATTTTATTTAAGGAGTCCGTACAACAAAAAAAGAGACCACCACGGTCTCGGAAACTTTCTTGAGGATCAATGACAAGGCGTCCAGAGAAAGGTAACAAATTATAAAAAGGCGCAAATAACATAGCAATATTTTCTTATTTCATTTTTTGAATAAGAACGATCCCAAAGCGCGTTTTATTTTATATATCTTTTATCACGCTTGTTTCAGCATTCATTTTTAAAATCATACTGTTATTTACATTGCCTTCCTGTCGATCGGTGCCAGGCTTAAAAGAACCCATACTAAAAGGAGGTTATGATGGCTTCTATTTATACGCTGACGCTCTCCCCTTCCCTCGACTCCGCGACTATCACCCCGCACATTTACCCTGAAGGTAAACTACGCTGTAGCGCCCCTGTGTTTGAGCCGGGCGGCGGCGGCATTAACGTGGCGCGCGCCATTACCCATCTTGGCGGTAAAGCCACCGCCATATTCCCTGCCGGGGGTGCCACGGGGGAACATCTGGTCTCTTTGCTGGCGGATGAACAGGTTGCCGTAGACACCGTAGCGGCCCAGGACTGGACCCGGCAGAATCTGCATGTCCACGTCGAATCCAGTGGGGAGCAGTATCGTTTCGTGATGCCGGGCGCCAGACTGAGCGATGATGAGTTTCGTCAACTGGAAGAGAAGGTACTGACCATTGAAAGCGGCTCACTGCTGGTTATCAGCGGTAGTCTGCCGCCAGGCGTCAAAACGGAAAAGCTAACGGCGCTGGTTAAGGCAGTGCTTCAGCGTGGTATCCGCTGCATCGTCGACAGCTCAGGTGAAGCCCTGCAGGCAGCGTTAGTCCCCGGGCAGCTTGAACTCGTTAAACCTAACCAGAAAGAGCTTAGCGCGCTTGTGAATCGTGAACTTAACCAGCCTGATGACGTGCGCACCGCCGCAGAAGAACTGGTTCGCAGCGGCAAAGCGCACCGCGTGGTCGTCTCTCTCGGTCCTCAGGGAGCACTGGCTGTCGACAAGACGGGCTTTGTGCAGGTTGTGCCGCCGCCCATGAAAAGCCAGAGTACCGTGGGTGCGGGCGACAGCATGGTCGGCGCGATGGCGCTAAAACTGGCGCAGGGTGCTTCTCTTCTGGAAATGACGCGTTATGGCGTCGCGGCGGGGAGTGCCGCCACCATTAATCAGGGGACGCGGCTGTGTTCGCTTGCCGATACGCAGAAAATCGTCGATTACCTTTCAAAAGACTGACCTCTATTCCCCTTCCCAATCGAAGGGGAATTTACCTTAAAGTCGCCAAATATGGCATATCGACTATGCTAAAAAAACTTTCAGAATAACAACGAGGTGAATTATGAGCAGTGGTGATATCACCCGCTATGTCGCAACCATCAATCTTCGTGAAGCGTCACTGACCGAGCTGAACGAGCTCAATAACGCCTTTACTCGCGCGAATTTTCTGCTCACGCTGACGGACGATGACGGCCATATTCATGATTTAGGCACGCTGACATTTGGTTTGATCGCGGCCCTGAGTGAAGAAGACGTTCACGCCCTGGCCGCCAGCCTGGTGGAAAGTGTGACCGACAAGCCCGCCGACATCACCGTGGAAACGTGGGAAAGCTGGCACAAAAAAGAACAATAAGTGCGCTGCATGAATTTAAACCGCTCAGGTGTGCGTTAGTTCGTATTTTTTTACCGCAATTATGCGCTAACTTTATGATCTGGCAGACAACATGGGAGAGTCAACATGTGGCAGGCTATCAGTCATCTTTTAAGTGAGCAACTGGGTGAAGGTGAAATTGAACTGCGTAACGAACTGCCAGGCGGAGAGATCCACGCCGCGTGGCATTTACGCTACGCAGGACGCGATCTTTTCGTGAAGTGTGATGAGCGAGAACTGCTCCCGATATTCACCGCTGAAGCCGACCAGCTGGAACTGTTGTCTCGCAGTAAAACGGTGACAGTACCGCAGGTGCTGGCTCTGGGCAGCGACCGGGACTACAGTTTCCTGGTCATGGACTATCTCCCTCCCCGCCCGCTGGATGCCCATAACGCCTTCATTCTCGGGCAACAGCTCGCGCGACTGCACCAGTGGAGCGACCAGCCCCAGTTTGGGCTCGATTTTGACAACGACCTTTCCACTACCCCACAGCCCAACGCCTGGCAGCGTCGGTGGTCGACGTTTTTTGCCGAACAGCGCATCGGATGGCAGCTTGAACTGGCCGCCGAAAAAGGGCTGGAATTTGGCAATATTGATGCCATCGTTGAGCATGTACAACAGCGCCTGGCCACCCATCAGCCGCAGGCATCTCTACTGCACGGCGATTTATGGTCCGACAACTGCGCGCTGGGTCCCAACGGCCCCTATATCTTCGACCCGGCCTGCTACTGGGGTGACAGAGAGTGCGATCTGGCCATGCTGCCCCTGCATCCAGAGCAGCCCCCGCAAATATATGATGGCTATCAGTCAGTCTCCCCTCTGCCGTCCGATTTTCTCGAGCGCCAACCGGTGTATCAGCTTTATACGCTGATGAACCGCGCTATCCTTTTTGGCGGGCAGCATCTGGTCAACGCCCAGCGTGCGCTTGAACGCGTACTTGCGGCATAGGGACAAATCGGGTGGCCGTGCCGCCACCCTCATATGTCAGAGAAAACCCAGCAGTGAGAAGAAGAAGTATCCCGCCACAATGATGATAATGGGGAGAATATAGAGCGGGAAAATTTGCAGGAAAATGGTGTGACGCGGTACCACAATGCGGGATTCAATCTGCTCCCGGCTCATTCCTTCCGGGCCTTTCGCCTGTTCCAGAATTAACTGATCCTCGACGCCTTCGCGCAGAAAACGGGTCTGGCGACTCATCCGCGCGCCGGATGCCTGTAACGCCATGGCAATAAAAATCAACGCATAGATAACCCAGAACCCAATATTAAGCTGCTGGTGAAAATCCGGCGTTGGCGAGTTGAACCAGAAAACATTCAGGAACGGGGTGTTGAACCGCATCATCTCAATCATGACATGCGCAAAATCAAGCATGACGGCATTAATGCCTGGCTGTTTTTCGCTGTGATCGTACATAAATTTGAGCACAGAAATCAGCGTAGAGATGACGGCGGGAATAAAAATCACCCAGCCAGCAATACGTTTTAAGACAGCAATGCGTCCAGCTTGTTGATACGTCATCAGTTCCTCTTCATAAAGACGCGTTATTTGTGGCTAAGTCTACCTGCTGGACAGCATTTTCGCCCGATCTTTGAAAGCAATATGCTAAATTGCTAAGTGTGCTTAGCACTTATCGTCTGTCGAACACCCTGGATAAGGAGACGTTGTGATGTCGACACCGCGCCAGATACTTGCCGCTATTTTTGACATGGATGGATTACTGATTGATTCCGAGCCGTTGTGGGATCGCGCCGAGCTGGACGTGATGGCCAGCCTGGGCGTTGATATCAGCCGCCGTAATGAACTTCCCGACACGCTGGGCCTGCGCATTGATATGGTCGTAGACCTCTGGTACGCCCACCAGCCGTGGAGTGGCCCAGATCGCGACGAAGTCACCGCGCGCATTATCAGCCGCGCCATCGCGCTGGTGGAGGAGAACAAGCCGCTATTGCCTGGCGTGCGTGAAGCGGTCGCGTTGTGTAAGGCTCAGGGGCTGAAGGTGGGCCTGGCCTCCGCTTCACCGCTGCATATGCTGGAAAAAGTGCTCATTATGTTTGAGCTGCGCGACAGTTTTGACGCCCTGGCGTCAGCTGAAAAATTGCCCTACAGCAAACCGCACCCGCAGGTCTATATGGACTGTGCCGCTAAGCTGGGTCTTGATCCGCTTACCTGTGTCGCGCTGGAAGATTCCGTTAACGGCATGGTCGCGTCCAAAGCCGCACGTATGCGCTCCATTGTGGTTCCGGCAGAGGAAGGCCGCCACGATCCCCGTTTTGCCCTTGCCGATGTGAAGCTTAATTCGCTGACAGAACTCACGGCGCATCACCTTAAGGGCGGCTAACAACATGCTCCATTTGTGACAAACAGTTACACCGTCACCTCTTCCGCCTACTGTATAAAAACCCTATACTGTATGAATTGACAGTTTCGTGGGTTTTATCATGACGGCGGAAGGCCACCTCCTTTTTTCCATAGCGTGCGCAGTATTTGCCAAAAACGCTGAACTCACTCCCGTGCTCGCACAGGGGGACTGGTGGCATATTGTCCCTTCCGCCGTATTGACCTGTCTGCTGCCCGATATTGATCATCCCAAATCATTTCTTGGACAACGCCTGAAGTGGGTATCGAAACCCATCGCCCGCGCGTTCGGCCACCGGGGGTTTACGCACAGCCTGCTGGCCGTTTTTGGGCTGCTTACCCTTTTTTATTTAAAAGTGCCCGAAAGCTGGATCGTCCCTGCTGATGCCATTCAGGGGATGGTGCTCGGCTACTTAAGCCATATTCTTGCCGATATGCTGACGCCCGCTGGCGTTCCACTTCTCTGGCCGTGTCGCTGGCGCTTTCGTTTTCCCATCCTTGCGCCACAGAAAGGGAACCAGCTTGAGCGCGTATTGTGCATGGCGCTCTTCGCTTACGCCGTCTGGATGCCACAGACCTTGCCCGAAAACAGTGCAGTGCGCTGGTCTTCGCAGATGATCAATTCGCTGCAATTTCAGTTCAATCGCTTTATTCATCACCAGATTGAACAGTAAACCAACAAAATCATTCCGTTTGTCATAAACCATTCCATTTGGATATAAGCGCGACATCACACTTCTGCTAACCTTCCGCCAACAGGATCGGGAAAAACCGATCCCATAATAAATCAGGAGAACGGGGATGAATTTTCCACTCATCGCGAACGTTGTTGTGTTCGTTGTATTGCTATTGCTTCTCGCGCAGACGCGCCACAAACAGTGGAGCCTGGCGAAAAAAGTGCTGGTTGGTCTGGCCATGGGTGTCGTATTTGGTCTGGCGTTGCAGGCGATTTATGGCTCCGATAATCCAGTTCTGAAAGACTCTATTCAGTGGTTCAACATTGTCGGCAACGGCTATGTCCAGCTGCTGCAGATGATCGTGATGCCGCTGGTGTTCGCCTCTATTCTGAGTGCCGTTGCCCGCCTGCATAACGCCACTCAACTGGGTAAAATCAGTTTTCTGACCATTGGTACCCTGCTGTTTACCACGCTGATCGCCGCGCTGGTGGGTGTGCTGGTAACCAACCTGTTTGGCCTGACGGCCGAAGGTCTGGTGCAGGGCACGGCTGAAACAGCACGCCTGACCGCGATTCAAACCAACTACGTGGGTAAAGTGGCCGATCTGACGGTTCCGCAGATGGTGCTCTCCTTCATTCCGAAGAACCCGTTTGCTGACCTGACCGGCGCCAGCCCAACGTCCATCATCAGCGTGGTGATCTTCGCGGCATTCCTCGGTGTGGCCGCACTGAAGCTGCTGAAAGACGATGCGCCGAAAGGCGAGCGTGTGCTGACGGCGATTGATACCCTGCAAAGCTGGGTGATGAAGCTGGTGCGTCTGGTCATGCAGCTGACGCCATACGGCGTGCTGGCGCTTATGACCAAAGTGGTTGCGGGCTCTAACCTGCAGGACATCATTAAGCTGGGCAGTTTTGTCGTCGCCTCTTATCTGGGCCTGGGCATCATGTTCGTGGTGCACGGTATCCTGCTGGGCGTGAACGGCGTCAGCCCGCTGAAATACTTCCGCAAAGTCTGGCCGGTACTGACCTTTGCCTTCACCAGCCGCTCCAGCGCCGCGTCTATTCCTCTGAACGTTGAAGCGCAGACCCGTCGCCTGGGCGTGCCAGAATCTATCGCCAGCTTCTCTGCGTCCTTTGGTGCCACCATCGGTCAGAACGGCTGTGCGGGTCTCTACCCGGCGATGCTGGCGGTGATGGTTGCCCCGACCGTGGGTATCAACCCGCTGGATCCGGTCTGGATCGCCACGCTGGTCGGCATTGTGACCATCAGTTCCGCCGGTGTTGCCGGTGTTGGTGGCGGCGCAACCTTCGCTGCGCTGATTGTGCTGCCTGCACTGGGTCTGCCAGTGACGCTGGTCGCGCTGCTGATCTCCGTTGAACCGCTGATCGACATGGGTCGTACCGCGCTGAACGTGAGCGGCTCCATGACCGCCGGTACGCTGACCAGCCAGTGGCTGAAGCAGACCGACAAAGCCATTCTGGAAAGTGAAGACGACGCCGAACTGGCGCACCGGTAATCGCCGGGAAATAAAAAAACCGCCTGATGGCGGTTTTTTTATGGCTGTTATTCTTCAACCTCTTCATCCTGGCGGATTTGCACCGCCCATCGCTGGGCAGACTCCGGCACGGAAAACGTCGGCGATCGACGGAAATGCTCCCCCATCAGGACAAACGCCACATATTTACCACGAAGCTGCCAGACATCACGAAAACCCTCCACTTTCAGGGCATGGTCAGGCGGCGCGGGTTCCACGCGGGGCACATAGCTAATAACCTGGCGGTTTTGTTGACGAAGAGGTTTCATAAGCGACGGGTTCACTAAAGCAAATTCTTGAAGCAGCAAAATTCTATGATAGCCGATTCTGCTCCCTTCCGTCGCGCTCCGAATGGCTGAGAGGGCTCCTTTCGTTAAGGGCGGCATGTGAAAATTCTTAGTTCGCGAGCTATCTCACGACATTGTTCTATCCTTAATAGGGTTTTTAGCAATGGATAAAGGAGAAGCGTGCAATGTCGAACAAAGATAATACACATCAATCACCGATTCATGGCACTGAAGAATCTCAACCGGGTATGGACTCTCTCGCCCCTGCTGACGGCTCTCACCGCCCCTCGCCAGGCCCTTCCGCCCCCGGCGAACAGCCTACCGCACCGGGAAGCATGAAATCGCCGGACACCGGGAACGAGAAGCTGAAATCGCTTGAGCCACACCGTAAAGGTGGTGAAGGTTTTGCACTCACGACCAATCAGGGCGTGCGCATTGCTGACGATCAAAACTCTCTTCGCGCCGGCTCGCGCGGCCCCACCCTGCTGGAAGACTTTATCCTGCGGGAAAAAATTACTCATTTCGACCACGAGCGAATTCCGGAACGTATCGTTCACGCGCGAGGCTCGGCTGCGCATGGCTACTTCCAGCCGTACAAGAGCCTGAAAGCAATCACCAAAGCAGATTTCCTCTCCGACCCGGATAAAATTACCCCGGTGTTTGTCCGATTCTCCACCGTCCAGGGGGGCGCGGGTTCAGCAGACACGGTGCGTGATATTCGCGGTTTCGCCACCAAGTTTTATACCGAAGAGGGTATTTTTGATCTGGTGGGCAATAACACCCCGGTGTTTTTCATTCAGGATGCGCATAAATTTCCTGACTTTGTCCATGCGGTAAAACCGGAGCCCCACTGGGCCATACCGCAGGGACAAAGTGCGCACGACACCTTTTGGGACTATATCTCTCTGCAACCTGAAACGTTACACAACGTGATGTGGGCGATGTCTGACCGGGGTATTCCGCGCAGCTATCGCACGATGGAGGGGTTTGGTATTCACACCTTCCGTATGATTAACGCGGAAGGAAAAGCCACGTTCGTCCGGTTCCACTGGAAGCCGGTGGCGGGCAAAGCCTCGCTGGTGTGGGATGAGGCGCAGAAGCTGACCGGGCGCGATCCAGACTTCCATCGTCGTGAGCTGTGGGAGTCCATTGAAGCCGGAGATTTCCCTGAATATGAACTGGGCCTGCAGCTCATTCCGGAAGAGGACGAATTTAAGTTTGATTTCGACCTTCTTGACCCGACCAAATTGATCCCCGAGGAGCTGGTGCCGGTTCAACTGGTGGGGAAAATGGTGCTCAACCGCAACCCGGATAATTTCTTTGCCGAGAACGAGCAGGCCGCGTTCCACCCGGGGCATATCGTGCCGGGACTGGATTTCACCAACGATCCGCTCTTACAGGGACGTTTGTTCTCGTACACCGATACGCAGATCAGCCGCCTTGGCGGGCCGAACTTCCACGAAATTCCAATTAACCGTCCGACCTGCCCGTACCACAATTTCCAGCGCGACGGGATGCATCGTCAGGATATTGATACCAATCCGGCTAACTACGAGCCTAACTCGATCAACGATAACTGGCCGCGCGAAACACCGCCAGGCCCGAAACGCGGAGGTTTTGAGTCGTACCAGGAGCGTATCGATGGCAACAAAATTCGCGAGCGCAGCCCTTCCTTCGGCGAGTATTACGCCCATCCTCGCCTCTTCTGGAACAGCCAGACGCCGATTGAGCAGCAGCACATCATCGGTGGCTTTAGCTTCGAGTTGAGTAAGGTGGTGCGCACCTACATCCGCGAGCGCGTGGTCGATCAGCTTGCGCACATTGATATTCAGCTCGCCCAGAGCGTGGCGGATAACCTGGGTATTACCCTGACCGACGAGCAGCGCAACCTTGCTCCGCCAAAAGAGGTCAACGGCGTGAAGAAAGATCCGTCGCTGAGTCTGTATGCGGTGCCAGGTGGCTCAATTAAAGGCCGCGTGGTCGCCATCCTGCTGAACGATAAAACCCGGGCCAGTGACGTACTGGGCATTATGCAGGCGCTGAAAACCCAGGGCGTACACGCCAAACTGCTTTATTCCCGAATGGGTGAAGTGACGGCTGATGACGGTTCCGTGCTGCCGGTGGCTGCGACCTTTGCCGGGGCACCCTCGCTGACCGTCGATGCGGTGATTGTGCCGTGCGGGGATATTGCCAGCCTGTTGAACAACGGTGACGCCGTCTATTACCTGCTGGAAGCTTATAAGCACCTGAAACCGATCGCGTTGTCCGGCGATGCGCGTCAGTTTAAATCCCAGCTGAAGGTTGCCGAGCAAGGTGAGGACGGCATTGTCGAGGGCGATAACGTGGACGACGCCTTTATGACGACGCTGTTTGACCTGCTCGCCGCGCACCGCGTCTGGTCACGCAGCAGTAAGATTGACCAGATCCATGTTC
>NZ_JTLF01000085.1:0-5116 GCF_000798855.1 Enterobacter sp. ZOR0014
GCGGGTGCCGTTATCAAAATCGTATTCGAACGTCAGCTGTTCGCCGCCGCTGTGGCGGAAGCCGACCACGCGCGGCAGGCCGTCAATCTCCTGCCAGCGGTATTCGCTCAGCAGGCCGTTGGCGTCCTCATGGGCGCTCATTAGCCCGTCCTGCCAGCGGAAGCGTCGGCGCACGCTACCGCCCCGGCCGGTCACACAGACCAGCTGGCGCTGTTCATCATAAGCGTAACTGACCAGGCAGATCTCGTCATCCAGCCAGGCACCGGCAAGCCTGTCACTGTCGTAGCGACAGACTACGCGCTGGCCCGCGCTGTCGGTAAGGGCATGCAGAGTATTATTCGCATTCCACTCGAAGAGGATAGCGTTGCCGCAGGGTTCAGAGATGCGCTGGAGCAGCGACGGGGCATCATCCTTAAGCGGCGCGTAGTGCCAGCGCTCGCCGCTGACGTCATACACCGACCAGCTGTCGTCAGAGTGGTGCTCAAGCCAGTTTTTTTCGCTTTCGCAGTAGGTGCGCATCCCTTTCGGGACATTCGGGAAGGCGATGTAATCACCGGACGGTGCACGCCACACCAGCCCGTCCTGATACGGCTCCAGGCGGCTTTCCCAGAACAGGCTCCACCCGCGGCCCAGCACGCTGTCGCCGGGGTTGCCGCTGCGCCAGTAGCGCTGCCAGCGCACCGGCAGACGGGAAGGCAGGACGAAGTCCAGCTCATCATCCCCGCTGAGAAACTTCTGGCCGCTGACGATATCCACCGGGCGGGCGATGATCCCCGCGGCGGCAACGCCGGTCATCAGCGTGCCGGCGCGGCAGGCGATACGGGCCAGCTTATTGATACCGGGAATTTTCCCCAGCAGCTTAGACAGCGCCCCAACTTTGCCAGCGGCACCGCCCCACCCGCCGAGCAGGCCGGCGAACAACAGGGTAAGATCGGAGACTTTATACAGCCACTCGGGGACTTCAGACTGAATGGGCAGGGTTTGCTGCGGGTCGCCGCCGATGATGACGTTGTCCGAACCGGTCATCACCTTCGCGTCGCAGGTGGTACGATCCCCGATGCGGGACGCAGGCTGGCTGTTAATGAAGACTCGCTTAGAGCCTTCGGCCATCTGCTGCGAGCCGTCGTCAGAACAGTCGACGGTGCTATCGGTGGCAAGCGCGGCGGGTTTACCGTTGATAAACACATTGGGCGAGCCGGAAGTGATGACGCCTTTCTTCGTCATACTGGATGCCCCGGCGTCCGCGATGCTGTCGCGGGCGGCGGTCGCCAGCTCCCCGGTGTAGTACCCCACGGCCAGGCTCGCGCCGACGAGCAGGACGCCCACGCCCAGGCAGGATGCGCCAAGTCCGGCAATAAACATCGCCCCCGCCAGAATGCCCCCGGCGGCGGCAATCAGGCCGCCGACAATCGTTCCGGCAATCATCCCGGCAAGCGCACCGGAGTGGCCGATATCATCACCTACGCGTGCAGCTTCAAACATAACAACGGTCCCTGATGTTAATGGTGGAAGCGAAAGCTCCTGAGAAGATCGCCAAACATCGCGCGGTCAGCATCGCCCGGCGCGCGGGTGCAGGTCATGGTGAAGACCAGAATTTTATTGCCGTCGACGTTAAACACGGCCTGCTGCTGCCAGATGCGTTTGCCGTCGCGCAGGTAGCTGGCATGGACGGTTTCACCCTGTGAAAGGCCGTCACCCAGCGTAGCGGCGCTACGCTCCCCCTGCTTCCATCCCTTGATGTGTTTTTCCATCAGGGCGAGCTGGCGATCGATGTACGCGGCAAGCGCTTCGCCAGCGTTGAGGGCATCACGGGAGAGGTTGAACGCCGGCGCGTCCGCTGCGGGCGGCGCGAAGACGTTGACGGTACGATCCTGATAACCTTCAGGAAAATCGATCAGACCTTCACTGAAAAGGCACTGCGAAGTTGGTTCTGACATTGAGCGGGTCCCACCACATATTTTCAGAAGCGGTAAGTTTCGCATATGTGTTTAAGGCTGACTATCCCCAGATTTTCGCCCCACCGCCACGTTCGCCGACAGCCCCGCCACCAGCTCAACCCCCTCCGGCAACCTGTCGATATGAATACGCACCGGCACGCGCTGCGCCAGCCGCACCCAGCTAAAGGTGGGTTCGACGTCGGGCAGCCCCAGCCCGCCCGTTTCGTCGTTGCTGTCCCCGATCCCACGCCCGATGCTCTCCACGTGCCCCGTGATGACCGGATCGTATCCCATCAGCACTATCTGCGCGGCATCCCCGACGCGAATATGGCGCAGTTTAGTCTCCTCAAAATACCCCACCACCCAGAAGCTGTGGGCATCGACGATGGCGACCTTTGTCTCCCCCGCCGTCGCGTAGTCTCCGGGTCGAAGCCGCAGGTGCGTAACGTACCCCGAGACCGGCGCACGCACGGTGGCGTGCGCCAGATTCAGCTCTGCCAGGTCCAGCGCGGCCAGCGCGCCGTGATAATTGGCCGCCGCGACGTTCGCCGCGCTGCCGGTTTGCTGCACATCCTCGCTCGAAATGGCGTTTTTAATCAGCGTGCGGCGATGGGCCGCGTCCTGGCGCATCAGCATCTCATGGCGTTTCGATTCCACATCCGCCTGCGCGCTGGCCACCGCCAGCCTGAGCCAGCGCGGATCGATGGCGTAGAGCACATCGCCCCGGTTCACCCACTGGTTGTCCCGCACGGCCACGCTGATGACGGGCCCGGAGACGTCCGGCGCAATCTGCACCACGTCCGCCCGCACGCGGCCGTCGCGGGTCCACGGCGTTTGCGCGTAGTGTTTCCACATCATAAACGCCAGCAGCGTGGCCGCTGCGACGGCGCTTAACGTCAGCGCATAGCGAGCCAGTAAAGAGAGCAGTGATTTCATGACAATAACCCCAACGCGATCAGGCCCTGCATCAGCAGGTAAAAGATGACAATCCAGATTGAAACATCCATCAGCGGGCGAAACGGCAAGCGCCGGTAGACCCTGCTGAGAGAGAAAAGCGCGACGAGGCTCAGCGTGCAGACCAGCGTCGCGAGGGCGGCCATCAGCAGCCCCGGAATAAAAACGCCGCCGATATTAATATCGTTAACCATGGTCTGGCCCCCGTAATGCACAGTGAAGATCCACCAGCCTGAAGACAAACTGGCGCGTTGGTTCATCTGCGGCAGGCAGGTTTTGCTCGATGATGGCGGTAATGCGTTCGCCTAAGGCGTGGCGGTCCGCGGCGTTTATCCGATGAAATAGCGCGTCAACCTCCCTGCCGGGCGGTGTGTCACTGCGGCGTATATGCATGACTGAAAGCCCCAGGCGCAGCGCGTGCAAAAGCCTTTCAAGCGCCTGCTCTGGCGCACGCTTGCTGCGCTGCAAACGCGGCAGCAACAGGGCAGTTCGGTCCATCATCAGGTTGATCCAGTGCGTTTCGTCGACCCGCAGCGTGCCTTTCACGCTGCGGCGAATGTCGCGCTGGCAGAGGTTCAGCAGACGCGTGATGGCGGCGTCCGCCTGCACGGTTTGCATCAGGCTCATGCTGATGACGGCAAAGCAGGTCGCTGCAAAGAGCGCAATGGCGGTGTTAGCCGCGACGGCGAAGTCGCCGCTGTAGTGCGCGCCCAGCTCGCACAGAATGGGCAGCGTCAGGGTGATGCCCATCGCCATAAACGTGGTAGGCGGGCGCGCCTGAAGCGACCCGGCCAGCAGATACGCCGGAGCAAGCACCGCCACCAGCACCGGAAAATCGCTTACCTGCGGCAGCAGCGCAAAGCTGTAGAGCAGGCTAATCACCACGCCCCAGAACGAGCCAATGATGTATTTCACGATGTGGGGCGCCGGCGTGTCGAAACTGCCAAACAGCGTGCAGCAGACGCCAAGGATAGAGACCGCCGTACCGCCATCCGGCCACGCAGAGAAAATCCAGACCAGACAACCGCTCAGAATGATGACGAAAGCCCCCAGCGCCGTGCGGGCGGCGGTAAGCGGGTCGCGGTGGAAAACGTAGCCTTTTGCCGCGCGGGTTTGCATCTCCCTAAACGCAGGTTTTGCGTGGTGGATAGCCCCGGAAAGACGCTCGCACTGCTCCAGAAGCGCGATGGCCTCTGAGAGGTAGCGAATAAAACTGACCTGCAGCGCGTCGTCAATCGTCTGCGCATGCGCGGCATACCGATCGATAAGAAGCGTACAGCGGAGCCGCAACGCCTCAGCCGCGCTGCTGGCACCCGCGTCTTCAGCGGCAAGCCAGGCCTGAACATCCTCCCGCAATGCCTGCATGTCGGCGGGCAGAATTCCGGGCGTCAGCAAGCGATCGTGTAGTTCACAGTTGACGATCGCGAGCCGTGCCAGCCGATCGTGAATCGCTTTTCTGGCCTGCCGCACCGGAGCGGACAGGGCAAAATCATACGGAACATGGTGGCTTATCCCCTGCAGGAACTGCAGCGCCAGGGCCAGATGCAGGGGGCCGGAAGCCGCGCCGGGTTTACCCGCCAGGGTGTCCGCCACCCGACCGCGCGCGGCCTGTAGCGTCTGGGATAATTTCGCGTTGAATAGCCCTGATACGCGTGCGGGCAGCACGTAGCGGTGAATCAGCCCCGCACAGAAAATCCCAATCGCGATCTCCTGCACGCGGACGAGGGCAACGTTAAAAATGCCACCCGGATCGGATACCGCGGGAAAACCAATCAGGCTCGCGGTGTAACCGGCCAGCACGAAGGCATAGGCCCGGGGCGTGCGCTCCAGCAGGGAGAGCCACAGGCAGAACGTGATCCAGCCCGTCAGCACCACGCTGCACAGGATCGGCATATTCGCGAAGATGGGCACGATCAGAACGGTCGCGCTGGCCCCCGCCACGGTCCCGACCAGCCGGTAGAGGCTTCTGCTCAGCGACGCCCCGACCGACGTCTGCGATACGATGTAAACCGTAATAATGGCCCATGAGGGACGTTCGAGACCTATCGACAGCGCGAGGTAGTAAGCCAGCATCGCCGCGGCAAAACTCTTCGCGGAGTAGATCAGCGCGCCCGCATCGTTTCGCAATGTGGCGGGGAGACGCACGTGATGAGAGAAGATTTTATTCATGCCGGGATTATTACCGGCTTGCAGACCCGCTTAAATACTCTATTCTGTCAAAAAAT